>JAFOXT010000036.1 GCA_017425745.1 Clostridia bacterium
CCAAGCTTTTCAACCTGATCCTCTGTGGGATACATACGGCTGATTACGTCACTCTTTGTAAAGTCAAAGTCGCCCTCATAGTGGAATTGTCTTGTATCATCAAGCTTAAGAGCAGCCTGCTTCATTCTCATAAAGTTGCTGCCGTCACCTGCTTCATTACCAAGGCTCCACATGAAAACACAAGGATGGTTACGGTCACGAAGAACCATTCTTTCCATACGGTCAACAACAGCCTTTGTCCACATAGGATTGTCACCGGGAACGTTCTTTCTTCTTACGCCGTGGGTTTCAAGGTCGCATTCGTCCATTACATAGAAGCCGTATTCGTCGCAAAGGTCGTAGAAACGAGGATCATTGGGGTAATGGCTTGTACGGATTGAGTTGATATTATTCTGCTTCATAATATTGAAGTCCTGAATATATCTTTCGTCGGGCACGGCCCAACCGAAGTCGGGGTCAAAGTCGTGACGGTTAACACCTCTGATAAGAAGAGGCTTGCCGTTGATAAGAATTTTTTCGCCAACAATTTCTGTCTGTCTGAAGCCCATACGGATAGCCTTGTAGGTAACCTTTCCGTCACATTCAAGCTTAATGAGAAGAGTGTAAAGGTTCGGGAATTCAGTTGACCAGAGAAGGGGCTTTAAAACAAGCTTTTTAAAGGTAATTCTGTTTGTTCCGCTGATTGTGATAATCTCTGTGTTGCCGATAATTAAGGGATCGCCGTCAGTTACAAGAGAAGCTTCAATTTTAACGTTCTTTGCACCGTCGGTGTAATCCTGAATAAGAAGGTCGAGAGTAAGGTCAGCGTCTGTGTAATTGTTTACAAGGTTTGTTCTTACGAAAAAGTCGCGTACAGTTGTTTTGGGTTCACTGTAAAGATAAACCTCACGGTAAATACCGCAGAGCCACCACATATCCTGGTCTTCAAGGTATGTGCCGTCTGTGTAACGGAAAACTTCAGCAGCAAGAGTGTTTTTGCCGGGCTGAATGAATGATGTGATGTTGAACTCGTGGGGCGTGAATGAGCCCTGTGAATAGCCGACATACTGTCCGTTTACAAAAACGCGAAGACCTGCCTTTGCAGCACCGAAGTGAAGGAAGATTTCTCTGCCGTCCCAGTTTTCGGGAACTTCAAAGTAGGTTCTGTGCATAGCAACTTCCTGACCCTTGATATCAATTGAAGGAATCTTTGCCTTGTCAACGCTGATGCAGTTGGGGAATGAGTTTGCATAGTACCAGGGCTTTGTGTAGTCCTTCTGGAACTGCCACACACCGGGAATCTGAATATCTTCCCAGGTTGAATCGTCATAGTCCTTTTCTCTGTACCTTTCAGGCATTTCAACAACGCCCTTAAGCCAGCTGAATTTCCAGGTCCCGTTAAGTGAAAGCTTATAGGGAGAATCTTTTCTTTTTGCGGCGTTGTCAGCCTTGTCGTAACAAAGAGCAAGCACGTGACCGTCTTCTTTGTTTTCTTTGATTATTTCGGGGTTTTCCCAAATATACTTCATACTTTTTTCCTTTCTTAATAAAATATTATTTACCATTCTATATTGTACTAAATATAAAGCACCTTTGTCAATATTTATGTATGCTAAAATAAATAATAATGAAACTATAATTCTTTTTAATAATTTTAAACAGTGAAACAGATGTATAATAAGAATAATATGAAAGAGGTGTTAAATATGAAGAAGGTAACACACAAAAATTTCAGTACAACAAATAACGGCATTTTCGAAGGCTTCGGAACAAGCATCTGTTGGTGGGGACACCGTGTCGGATACAGCGACGAGCTGGCACAGAAATCGGCAAAGCTTTTCTTTTCAGAAGACGGTCTTGGTCTTAATATAATGCGCTACAATATCGGCGGCGGTGACGACCCGACTCATAACCATATAAAGCGTTCAGACTCTGCAATTCCCGGTTATATTGACTATAACAAGGAAACAGGAGAAAAGGTGTGGAATTATGAGGCCGACAGAAATCAGCTGAATGTTCTTGAGCACTGCTATAAAGCAGCGGGAAAGGATGCCTGGGTTGAGGTTTTTTCAAATTCACCTCCGTATTTTATGACAGTCAGTGGTTGTTCCTCAGGCGGAAAATGTGCTACAGATAACAACCTCAAGGAAGAATGTGTTACAGAGTTTGCTGAATACCTTGCACAGGTTTCAGAATATATAGAAACTGAAAAAGGTATCAGAATCAGAAGTGTAGCACCGATGAATGAGCCTAATACAAATTACTGGTCTATGAATTCTCCAAAACAGGAGGGATGTCATATTGACCCCGGAAAAAGACAGTCAGATGTGATTGTTGAAACAAGAAAAGCCTTTGACAAAAAAGGCCTTTCCCATATAATTGTGGCAGGGTCTGATGAAACCTCCACAAGCAGACAGGTTACGGCATATAAAAAATATACCGATGAAGCTAAAAAGGCTCTCGGCAGAATCAGCACCCATACCTATATGGTGCACAGAATGAAAACTCTTTCCGACCTGAGAAAGAAGGAGGGCTTTAATCTGTGGCAGAGCGAAACCGATTGGTCAGGTACTGCAGGCGAAAATGCAGGGGATATGGCGAGTGCTTTGTGGTTTGCTAAAAAAATAATCAAGGATATTAACGGGCTTTCACCATCAGCGTGGATAATGTGGCTTACAATTGACCTTCACAGAAGCAAGAACGGTTATGGCGGCAACCCCGATTGGGGCGATTATGATGAATCAAAGGGCTTCTGGGGACTTACCTGCTGTGACCACGACAAACAGGAAATTATACTTACCCAGAAGTATTACGCCTGCGGTCAGTTCAGCCGTTACATAAGACCGGGAATGACCCTTATACACATTGATAAGGAAACCCTCGGTGCCTATGACAAGGAAAACAAAAAGGTGGTAATTGTTGCGGTTAATACCAAGGGCAAAAACAAAAAAGCCGAGTTTGATTTAAGCGACTTTACAAAAGTCGGCAGCAAGGCTGATGTTATTGTAACCTCAGGCAATACAGAGGGCGGCAAAAAATGGCACAAGGAAAACAGTGCTCAGACAGAAGGAAAAATTCTTAAAACTGTACTTGAGCCCAACAGTGTAACAACATTCATAATTGAAAATACATCAATCTGAAAGGAAAAATAAAAATGTTAGAACAGCTTAAAGAAAAAGTATTAAAAGCAAATCTTGACCTTCCCAAATACGGCCTTGTCACTTTTACATGGGGTAACGTAAGTGAAATTGACAGAGAAAGCGGTCTTATCGTTATAAAGCCCAGTGGCGTTGAATATGACGAAATGAAAGCGGAACATATGGTGGTTGTTGACCTTGAAGGCAACGTAGTTGAGGGTAATCTCAGACCTTCATCAGACACACCGACACATATTGAGCTTTACAAGGCTTTCCCTGAAATCGGCGGTGTAATTCACACACATTCAACATGGGCAACCTCATGGGCGCAGTCAGGCAGAAGCATTCCCGCATACGGCACAACACATGCTGACTATTTCTACGGTCCCATTCCCACAACAAGACAGCTTACAGAAGCTGAGGTAGAAGAAGCTTATGAAAAAAATACAGGCACAGTTATTATAGAGGCCTTTGAGGGTAAAGACCCGAAGGCAGTACCCGGTGTTGTTGTAAGAGGCCACGGACCTTTTGCCTGGGGTAAGGACGCAAAAGAGGCTGTGCACAACGCAGTTGTAATGGAAAGATCTGCTGAAATGGCGCTTAAAACAGAGCTTCTTAATCCTGAAGCAAAGCCTATAGAGCAGTATCTTCTTGATAAGCACTATATGCGCAAGCACGGCCCTAATGCCTATTACGGTCAGAAGTAAATAAAAAATAAAACGCTCAGGACGTCAGATTCTGAGCGTTTTTGTCTTCAAAGGTTGGTTGCGGTGCTGAGGTGTGACAGCTTTCTTCTTTCAGCAAAGAGGTAACGGGCAAGGGGCGCCGATTACAGAATGAAATCATTCTGTGTCCCGATAAAACATTTTGTGCCTTGTGTGGGGCACAAAATGTTTTATCGGGCTGCACAAGCCTTTTGAGTGAAAAGGCTTGTGCTATCGGCGCCCGTCTCTTCCCTCAAGCGCTTTTTGAAAAATAAAGGCTGTCACGCCCGTGGTGCAGATGAAACACTGAAGTATTATCATCAGAAATTAACTGTAATTTATAGACACAGAGAAAAATATGTGGTAAAATCTATCTGTTATACTAAATCCAATAAAAAAGGAGTTTTTTACAATGAGAAATCTTGAAAAATACCATGGCGTTATTCCTGCTTTTTATGCTTGCTACAATGATGACGGTTCAGTAAGCGCAGAAAGAACAAAGGCTTTTGCTACATACCTTCTTGAAAAGGGCGTAAAGGGTCTTTATGTTTGCGGCTCATCAGGCGAATGCATTTATCAGAGCAAGGAAGAAAGAAAGCTTATCCTTGAAGCAGTTATGGAAGCAGTTGGCGACAAGATGACAATCATTGCTCACGTTGCTTGCAACAATACAGCAGATTCAATGGAGCTTGCTGCTCATGCTGAAAGCCTTGGCGTTGATGCAATTGCTTCAATTCCCACAATCTACTTCAGACTTCCCGAAGATGCAATTGCAAAGTACTGGAACGATATTTCATCAGCAGCTCCCAACACAGACTTTGTAATTTACAATATTCCTCAGCTTGCAGGTGTAAGCCTCACTCTTCCTCTTTATAAGAAGATGCTCGAAAATCCCAGAGTTGTAGGTGTTAAGAACTCATCAATGCCCACTCAGGATATCCAGACCTTCAAGATGATCGGCGGCGACGATGTTGTAATCTTCAACGGTCCCGACGAACAGTTCATCGCAGGCCGTACAATCGGCGCAGAAGGCGGAATCGGCGGCACATACGGTGTTATGCCCGAGCTTTTCCTTAAGCTTGACGAGCTCCTTAAGAAGGGCGATATCAAAACAGCAAACGCACTTCAGCACAAGGTTAACGCAATTATCTATGCTATGTGTGACTGTGGCTGCAATATGTACGCAGCAGCAAAGGAAGTTCTTCGTCTTCAGGGTATCGACATCGGTTCAGTAAGAGCTCCTCTTATGCCTCTTACAGAAGACGGCAAGCCCAAGGCTGCAGCAGTTAAGAAGATGATTGACGAAGCAAAAGCTGAATTTTTAGGAGCATAATTATGAACAGAGAATATTTACTTGAGGCTCAGAAATGGGCTAAGGAGGAGCTTGAAATCTGTACAAATTTCTGGCTCAGGAACGGTATTGATAAGGAAAACGGCGGTGTTTATACCTGTCTTGACAAAGAGGGTAAAATCTACTCAACCGACAAAAGCGTGTGGATGCAGGGTCGTTGCGGTTGGATTTTCGCTCACCTCTGCCACGTTTACGGCGTAAAGGAAGAATGGCTCCAGGCTTCAAAGTCATGTCTTGACTTTATGGAAAAGTACTGCATTAACCGTGAATGCGGCGACAGGATGTACTTTACAGTTACTGCTGACGGCAAGCCTCTTCGTCAGAGAAGATACTGCTTCTCTGAAGGCTTCTACTGTATCGCTAACGCTGAATATTACGGTGTAACAGGCGATAAGGAATGTCTTGAAAGAGCAAGAAAGGCTTATAAGCTTATCTATGAGCTTAACCACGGTGCAGCAGACCCCACAGGTCTTGGTGCAAAGACAATTCCCGAAACAAGAACAGGCAGAGCTCTCGGCAATCCTATGATTTTCCTCAACACAACTGCAATTATGCGCAGAGTTGACCCCGAAAACAAGGAGCTCTACGACAGATACAGCAACGAATGCATTGAAGAAATTGTTAAGTATCACTTCAAGCCCGAAATCGGCTGCACACTTGAAAGCGTTGGAATGGACGGCGAATTTATGTCAGATGTTTCAGCAGGCAGAGTTGTAAATCCCGGTCACGATATCGAATGCAGCTGGTTCCTTATGGAAGAAGCTAACTATCAGAAGAATGAAGATATTCATAAAACAGCAAGAGAAATCTTCCGTATGGCATTTGACAAGGGTTGGGATAAGGAATACGGCGGTCTTCTTTACTTCTTCGACTGCCTTGGCAATCCTCCTGAAGCTTATGAGCACGATATGAAGCTCTGGTGGCCCCACAACGAAATTGTAATCGCTTCTCTTATGGCTTACAGAGATACAAAGGAAGATTACTTCTTCGACTGCTTTGAAAAGACCTTTGAGTATGTAAAAACCTACTTCTCAGAGAGAACATACGGTGAATGGTACGGCTATCTCCGCCGTGACGGCAAGCCCACAGAGCCCGCTTGTAAGGGCAGCACCTTCAAGGGTCCCTTCCATCTTCCCAGAATGCTCGTTATGATGGATAAACTTATCGGAGAAATCATAGACTGATACTGAAAGTCGTAATAATTATTTGTTCGGCTCCCGTCATTTTAAAGTCTAAGAGGTATATTATGAACAAAATTGACATTAAAACCCTTAAGGAAAGTGCAGTTTCACTTTTTGACGATTCCTGGTGTCTTATTACTGCCGGTGATGAAAACAGCTATAACACAATGACTGCTTCCTGGGGTGCTATGGGTGAGCTGTGGAATGAAGATGTATGCTTTATCTTCATCCGTCCTCAGCGTTACACCTATGAATTCACAGAGAAAAACAACAGATTTACTCTCAGCTTTTTCTCAGAGGAATATAAAAAAGCTCTTACCTTCTGCGGAAGAAACAGCGGACGTGATTGCGATAAGGCAAAGGAAACAGGTCTTACACCAAAAGCAATTGACGGCAGTATGGGCTTTAAAGAAAGCCGACTTACCATCGTTTGTGAAAAGCTTTATTATCAGGATCTTGATCCCAAGGGCTTTATTGACGAAACTCTTGACAGCAAGAATTATGCTCTCAAGGACTATCACAGAATGTATGTAGGAAAAATTGTTTCTGCATACACAGAGTAAAACGCAAGGGACACCTTAACGGGTGTCCCTGAAATAAAATTAAGGAGAAAAAGAAAATGAAGAAAGTTATTTCCCTTAACAAGGATTGGGTTTTCTGTAAGGAAGGCGCAAAAGAAAATGTTGACCTTCCTCACACATGGAACGGAATTGACGGTCAGGGCGGTGCTGACGGTGTTTACTACAGAGGTGCCTGCACATACACAAAAATTCTTCCGAAATACAGCGGTAAGGTTTATCTTGAATTCCTCGGTGCAAACAGTGTCTGCTCCGTTTTAGTAAACGGCAAAGAGGCAGGCAAGCATAAAGGCGGTTATTCAACCTTCCGTTTTGATATTACAAATCTTCTTACTTCACCGAAAAACTTCCTTGAAGTAACAGTTGACAACGGCGAAAACAAAGAGGTTTATCCCACTCTTGCAGACTTCACCTTTTACGGCGGTCTTTACAGAGGAGTTAACCTTATTTACGATATTCCCGACGTTCACTTCAGCCTTGACGATGCAGGCAGTAAGGGCGTTTATGTAACTGCTGAAGCCAACGGCACAGTAAAGGTTAAATCAATTATCTCAAACTACCGCACAGGCGTAAAGGTGCTTTACGAGGTGCTCAACAAAGAGGGCGAGGTTGTAGCTTCTGCCGAAGATAAGGGCAGACTTAAGGTAGAAAATCCCATTCTCTGGAACGGTATGGAAAATCCCTACCTCTACACTCTCAGAGCTACTCTTTATGAGGGCGGTCAGCTTGTTGACGAGGTTAAGCTTCGCTTCGGCTTCAGAACAATTGCTTTTGATAACGATAAGGGCTGCTTCCTTAACGGCAGGTACATTAAGCTTAAGGGTGTTTCACGTCATCAGGACAGAGAAGCTATAGGTAACGCTCTTACAATGGAGCACCATATGGAAGACCTTAAGCTTATAAAAGAAATGGGCGTAAACTCTCTCAGACTTGCTCATTATCAGCAGGCAGGTGATTTCTATGACCTTTGCGATGAAATGGGCTTTCTTGTATGGGCAGAAATTCCCGTTATTTCCCGCTTTATAAAGAAGGGTCAGGAAAATGCCCTCAGCCAGCTTGAGGAGCTTATAAAGCAGAATATGCATCACGCATCAATTTTCTGCTGGGGCGTACAGAATGAGATTACAATTGCAAGTGAAAACAAAGCGGTTATTGATGCAATAACTGAGCTTAACAGCTATGCAAGAATGCTTGACCCCTCAAGAGTTACAACCTGCGCTCAGTTTTCAATGTGCTCTTCAAAAAGCGAGCTTAACAGAATCACCGATATCCTCGGCTACAACCACTACTTCGGCTGGTATATGAAAACCTGTGACGGCCTTGACGAATGGCTCGCTAAGTTCCGTGAAGAAAATCCTGAGGCAAAGCTCTGCCTTTCAGAATACGGTGCAGAGGGCGTTCTCGGCTACTTCAGTGATAATCCTGTTCAGGGTGACTACAGTGAAGGCTATCAGGCACTTTTCCACGAGCACTATGCAAAAACTATTATGGACACAGAGTGGATGTGGGGCTCATATGTATGGAATATGTTCGATTTCGGCTCAGCAGTAAGAAATGAGGGCGGAACAAGAGGCAGAAACAACAAGGGTCTTGTTTCCTTTGACAGAAAGCTTAAAAAGGATGCCTTCTATCTTTACAAGGCTTATTGGTCAGACGAAAAATTCTTCCACCTTGTAGGCAGCAGATATCCTCTCAGAAAAATCGGCGAGCAGAGCTTCCGTGTATATTCAAACTGCGACAAGGTAACTGTAAAGATCAACGGAAAGCAGAAAACAGTAACAGCGGATAAGGTTTTTGTGTTTGACGGCTTTGAAATCACTGAAGGTGAAAACAAGGTTGTTGTTACTGCAGACGGAATGAAGGAAACCTTTATTTTTACAGGTGTTACAGAATATCCCAAGGAATATTCACTTCCCGAGGGCAGTGCTTCAATGGTGCGCAACTGGTTTGTTGACAAGGATGCTCCTGCAGGTGATACATACTCCCTTGATGACAAGGTAGGCGATATTCTTAAGAGTGAAGAAATCACTAGTATGGTAGGCGGTGTTGCAGGAAAGCTTATCAAAAGTCCGCTTATGCTTGCAGTCAAGCCCTTTACCTTAAGACAGCTTATTTCTGTTGCTAAGCTCAGTCCTGAAATTACAGAGCTTGTTGAACAGTATATTTCATCTGTTAAAAAGAAATAAGAGGTGAGAGATATGTTTATTATAAAAGGCTTATCTTCAATTGTGCTTTCCTTTCTTATGGCGCTGGGTTGGTGGACACCGGCAAGCATTGAAATTAAAAATGTACCTGAAAGAGCCGAGGGTGAAACAAGAATTATTTCCTTTAATGTAAGATGCAAGGATGATACCTACGGCCCGGTTAAAACCCGCTCAAAGCTTATTGTTTCAACACTCAGTCAGTATGCTCCCGATTCCTTCGGTGTTCAGGAAGCGACTGAAGAGTGGATGCAGATTCTTTCTGACAATCTCGGCGACAGATATGCATATATCGGCAAAGCAAGAGATGACAGCAAAAACTCAGAATACAGTGCAGTGTTTTATCTGAAGGACAAGTATGAGCTCCTTGAAGGCGGAACCTTCTGGCTTTCAGAAACACCTGAAGAATTCGGCTCGAAATTCAAAAGCTCATCACTTCCGAGAATTGTAACCTGGGCAGTGCTTAAAAACAAAGAAAACGGCAAGATTTATACCCATATCAATACACACCTTGATCATATTCTTGAAAAAGCAAGAGTACAGCAGGCCGAGGTGCTTACTGAAAAAATCAGCGAGCTCAAAAAATACGGCGCTGTTGTCTGCACAGGCGACTTCAACTCAGATGAGGGCAACGATGCTTATAACGTAATGACGGAAGCTCTTTCTGATACAAAATATCTTGCAAAGGAAA
>JAFOXT010000269.1 GCA_017425745.1 Clostridia bacterium
ATAAGCTCAGCACCAAGATCATCTGCAACATAAGCTGCGTATGAGTCGTCAACACGTGTAAATTCACTGAACTCGTCGCCGTAATCGGTAAAACCGCTTGCTTCACTGTCACCTAAAAGAAGCACCTTGTTATAATTGAAATACTGTTTTTCACTTGCATTTACTGTTAAAATCAGTGAAGAAAAAGCAACTATAAGGCTGAGTGTAACAGCCAATATCTTTTTGAGATTTTTCATAAATTCCCTCCTGAAAATAATGTTTATTTTTTATCCCTATGGCACACTGCAGCACCATAGGGATGTTTATTATTTATATCTTACTGCCTGATAGATTCTGAGTGCAGCCTCTGCTCTTGTAACATTTTTGAATGCGTTACCTGAGAAAATAAGCTCAATAATGCTGATAAGCTGCTTGAACATAGCAATAATACCGGTTTCGCCTGAAACCTTATTTACTGCCATATTAAGCTGAAGACGGTTAACACTCTTTGTACTGTCAGTAATTTCGTATGAGCCTGAAATTTTGTTGAGCACCTGTGAAAGCTCAGCTTCTGTGATTTCCTTTTCACCGCCGAAGGTTGTTTCTGTTTCACCCTTCATAAGATTGTTGAGATACATATATTCAACAGCTTTATATTCTGATGAATTGATTGAAATATCAGTGTAGGGGAAGCTTGCATCGGGAAGCTCTTCAAGAATTCTGTTTGCAATATGTCTGTGACCTGCAACTGTGGGGTGTGATTCTTCAACAACAGTGCCCTTTGTGTCAACATAGATATAGCCGTACTTTTCTTCGTTATCAACCATAGGCTTGTTACCGTAGTCAATAATCATCTGCTCAACCTCAACAGCCATCGGGTCGGGCTCAATAACAACGTCGGGAGCTTCGGGTGTTGTCTTATATGTAGTAACGAACATACCTACAACTACAAGTGTAACGTCGGGATTCATTGCATAGATGTCTTCAATAATGTGGCCCCAGTTTTCATTAAGAGTCTTGAAAGCATATACAACTGCTCTGGGAAGAGTTTCAAGAAGAGCGTCCATTGCGTTGAACATCTGAGCAAATTCAACAATTGTCTTGATAATGTTGTCTTCTACAGTAGCATTTTTAAGGAATTCTCTGAGTGCGTTCTCGTAATCTTCGGGAAGGGGATGATCTTCAAGGAAGTCGGTCATAACCCAACCGAGGAAAGCGCCCCAGTCGTTACCACCGATACCGAGAGTGATAAGGTCGGCATCAATAATAGCCTGACGGATTTCGGGAATTTTTGCTTCGATTTCGTGGGGCTGATGATGGGGTACAGCAGAGTAAAGATAATCGTCCTGTACAACATAATCGTCTTCAAGTACATGGCGGAGTTCAACTGTTCTGAAGCCGGGACAAGCCATAGGAATAAGCTCTGCACCAAGCTCCTGAGCAATAAAGTCTGAGTATGAATCAGGAGCAAAGGTGAATTCAGTCATTCTGTATTCAAAATCTCTGAAACCGCTTGCTTCACTGTCGCCAAGAAGAAGATACTTGTCATACTTGTGGTACTGTTTTTCGCCGTCAGCTGCAAAGCACACAAATGAGCTTGAAACAAGTACAAGTGTTAGAAGAACAGCCAAAGCTCTTTTAAAAGTTTTCATGGTTATACCTCCGATTGATTTTTCATTATAATAATATTATATAAGGGAAAAGTCAAGCCTTTTCCGCCTTTTTAACATCAAACCAGAATTCAACGCCGTGCTCTCTGTTGATTACACCGTATTTCTGCTTGTGCAGGTCCTGAATTGTTGAAACAATTGAAAGACCGAGACCGAACCTGCCTTCGCTTCGGGAGTGAGCCTTGTCGGCTCTGTAAAAGCTTCGCCAGATGTTTTCAATGTCTGTGCCTGAAATTGGCTTGCCCGAATTATAAACGCTGATTCTGTAGGC
>JAFOXT010000270.1 GCA_017425745.1 Clostridia bacterium
ACCAACAGCGCCTCTGGGCTCGTATGCAGCAAGCTCCATGCCTTTTGCGTGAATTGCGAATTCCTTGCCGCCGAACTTTTCACTCATACGCTTTGTACCCTCAGCAAGTGTGTCACCGATACCTCTGCGGTAAGCAATGTCGTGGAATACTTCGCTGAGATTATCTGTTTTGCCGAATTCAAGGCCGTTGTCCCACATACCCTTTTCGTTAAGCTCCATTGCAAAAGCAATTGAACCTGCGCAGGAAATTGTGTCAATGCCTAATTCGTCAAGCTCATAGTTCCAACGGATAATTTTTTCGATATCGTCATTCATTATGTTGGGACCAAGAAGACCTAAAGTTTCAAGCTCAGGGCCTTTTACATTCTTTCCGTCAACCATTACGCGTCTTTCACAGCGCATAGGGCAGGAGTAGCAGTTGCCGTTGCCAACAAGATGCTTTTCTCTGAGAACCTCGCCTGAAACCTTTTCAAAGTTTTCAAATCTGCCGTCGCCAAAGTTCTTTGTTGCAAGAATTCTGTGTGCCTGCATGGGAGCAATAAGTCCTGCAGTGCCGAGCTTTGAAAGCTGTGCACCTGTAATGGGATGACGCAGAAGCTGCATTTTCCACTGGTCTGCAAGGAAGTCAAGTCTTTCCTTGTCGTAGTATTCGGGATCCTGAGAACCCTTTGCAGTAATTACCTTAAGATTTTTATCACCGAAAACAGCACCTACACCGCCTCTGCCGGCAGTTCTTTCACCGCTGAATACACAGGCATAAAGCACCTTGTTTTCACCTGCAGGGCCGATTACAAGCGGGCTTGTACCTGCTTTGAATTTTTTCTGCGCTTCACCGGTAAGCATACCCTTCATTTCAGGTACCTCGTGGAAGGTAATCTGATCGTCAACTATTTCAATCCAGGTAAGCTCACTTGCCTTGCCTGTGATAACCATACCGTCCCAGCCGGCTTTTTTAAGTCTTCTGCCAAAAGCACCGCCGCAGTTTGAGGAGGTAAGAATACCGGTAAGAGGGGAAACGGTTGAAATGTTAAAACGGGTTGATGACGGTGTTTTGCAACGGGTGAGAGGACCGGTTGTAATAACAATCCAGTTGTCTTCATCATAAGCCTTCATACCCGGCTTGATGTGCTGAAGAAGAATATCAGCTGCCATTATTTTACCGCCGATTGTTCTTTTTCTGTCTTCGTCTGTCCAAGGAAATTCCTTGTAGGTTTTGTTTGTAAGGTCAACATAAAGCACATTACCCATATAGCCTTTTAAGTTTGTCATACTTTCACCTCAGGTGTATTACATATTTTACAGTTTTTACTTTTTCTGATTGTAAGGGTTTCCCATAAATCTCCGTCAAAAACAAATATTTTTCCCGAAGAACCTATATCATCTGAAATAAGATATCTCAGTGCAAGGTTTACCTCCATTGAGCCTATAATTCCTGCCGAGGAGGAAACAGAGCTTTTAACGGAAATGTCATTGATTATTCCTGCACAAAAGGGACAGGGAGATTTATCCGGAATATAAAGATAGGCAGTTCCGTAAAAGCCGTCTATACC
>JAFOXT010000271.1 GCA_017425745.1 Clostridia bacterium
GATATAAACCCTATACCCGTCAAAGCTGCAATGAAATATCTTAATATGTGTGAAGATACAATGCGTCTTCCGTTATCATCAATGAATGAGCACAATAAAGCTGAGCTTTATAACGTAATTGAAAGGCACAGGAATATTATATATTAAAAGCTCCGAATCAACGGAGCTTTTTTCAATATTCAGCTTACTTCATTATTGATGCTGGTGTACATAAAATACTTGTATCCGAGAGGGTTTGTGAAAAATCCTTCAACTCTTTTATCAAGCATATAAGTGTCGGTGTTATAATAAATCGGTGTGATACAACCTGTTTCCATAAGCATATCCTCAGCAAGGTGCATAAGCTTATAGCGTGTTTCAGTATCAGTACAAGCCTTGATTTCATCAACAAGAATATCGTAGGTTTCAGACCATGTTCCGTTTTTAACCTTGTAATTGATTCCGTAAGGTTCAAGATTCAGATCATAAAGCTTCAGATATCTGTGATTACCCTTACCGAATTGTATATCATTATTACCCGATGTTGAAATCCACATATCGAGGTAACACACAGGATCGTTATAGTCTGCAACCCAGGCGTTTCTTGCAACGGTATAGTCACCGTTTTTACGTGTATCTACAAAGGTGTTCCATTCCTGATTGGTAAGTTCCATATTTATACCTACTGAAGCAAAGGCATTCTGAATATATTCGGCAATTGCTCTGTGGCTTTCGGCGGTATTGTAAATATAATAAAGTGTAGGAATATTAGTGAATTTCTGAGAAGCTTCATCAAAATTGTAATACTTTTTAAGAGTATTCATAGCTGCTTGATAATTCTCAGAAACAGCTTCAGTTGAAACGTCATAATAACCGTCAAAGTTATTTTTATCTGAGCCTGCCGATTTGTAGAACTGACTGCCATCTGCGTCAGTTAGTCCCATTGAAACAAATGAAGATGCAGGTACCTCTCCGCCCTTTGAAACCTCATTGACTATATAATTTCTGTCAATAAGAAGTCCGAAGGCTTTTCTGATTTCTTGCCTTGCTCTTTCAGCTTCAACACCCTTAAGCTCACTGCTTTCAGGTAATAGCTCTTCGTTGATATTCCAGCATATATAATATGTGCCAAGCTGACCTTCAACAAAATATTCATCAGGATATTCATTTTTAAGTGATGTCATTTCGTTTGTAGGAACATCATCAATTAATAACCAATCGTTATTTTTAAAGTTGGTAAGCATATTATTTGCATTATCTGAAAGATAGAATTTAATTGTCGGCATTGTAACTGTCTCAGCATCGTAGTAATTTTCATTTTTTTCTATTGTGATAAGACTGTTGTGCTCCCATCCTGTCATACGGTATGCACCGTTTGAGATATAGGTAATGGGATCTGTAGCCCACTTTTCATCGGCCACAACATCTTCTCTGACAGGATAAAAGGTTGGAAAAGCAAGAAGCTCATTCCAATAATTTATGGGATGCATAAGTGTTACAACGAGCGTGTTGTCATCAGGTGCTTCAACTGAAAGCGATGCTTCAGCATCAGCTTGTTCATAAACAGGCTTGCCGTCATCGGTAAATTCACCAGTTTCTATAAGCTCATTCATTTCTTTGTAGCCTTCAATTGCTTCAAAAAGATAGTTATACCCTGAACCAAGTAAGGGTGAAGCTGCACGATTCCAGGCAAAAACGAAATCGCTCGCCTTTAACGGCTTGCCGTCAGACCACATTAAATCTTTTTTGAGCTTATAAGTGTAAGTTACTGTGCCGTTTTCGTTTAGAATACCATCTGAAAGCTCTTCAGCACATTCGGGCACAATTATAAGCTTGCCGTTTTCATCTTTCGACCATTTGGTAAGTCCCGAAAACAAATGTGAAATTATGGTTGCTCCGTCTGCAGTTGAGTTAAGTGCCGGATCTATATTGTTAGGCTCTGATGCAAGACAAACCGGCAGTACATCAGTTGCAATTTCTTTTTCACCACCACAGGAGGCAAATACAAACAATATTGTTACAGCAAGGAACAACGCTAATGCTTTTTTCATAATTTTTTTCCTTTCTCTTTATATTTAAGATAAAACTGATTATCTAACTAATTTCTTCAATTCTGTGACAAGCAACAAAGTGACCCCTTGTAATTTCTCTGAATTTCGGCACGCTTTCAGCACAAACCTTCTTGGAATAAGCGCAGCGTGTTCTGAAAGGACAGCCTGATGGTGCATTCAGCGGACTTGGAATGTCACCGCTTAAAATTATCCTCTGACTTGCCCTGGCAGTTTCAGGGTCAGGTAAAGGAACCGCAGAAAGCAAAGATTTTGAATAAGGGTGAAGAGGATTATCATATATCTCCCCTGCTTCTGCAAGCTCAACCATTCTGCCAAGATACATAACCGCAATTCTGTTGCTTATATGTCTTACAACAAGAAGGTCGTGGGCTATGAATAGATAGGTAAGCCCGAGCCTTTCCTGAAGCTCACAGAACATATTGATTATCTGAGCCTGAATTGACACATCAAGTGCAGACACGGGCTCATCACAGACTATAAACTGAGGATTAACTGCAAGACTTCGGGCAATTCCGATGCGTTGTCTTTGACCGCCCGAAAACTCGTGTGCATACCTTGTAGCGTGTTCGCTGTTCAGACCGACATAATTCAAAAGTTCACGTATCTTATCTTCTCTTTCTTTTTTATTACTGTAAAGTCTGTGAATATCCAGCGGTTCAGCAATAAGATCTGCAACCGTCATTCTCGGATTAAGTGACGAATATGGATCCTGAAAAACCATTGAAGCCTTTTTGCGATATTCATCAAGATTATCTTTAATATTCAAGTCCTTACCATCAAAAATTATTTTTCCGTCAGTTGGCTCATATAAGTGAAGAAGTGTTCTGCCAACCGTAGTTTTACCGCAGCCGGATTCACCTACAAGACCTAAGGTTTCACCCTTTCTGATTGAAAATGAAACATCATCAACTGCTTTCAGTGGTTTAACTTTAAAGGCTCCCACATTTATATCAAAGTATTTTTTCAAGCCTATAACTTCAATAAGATTATTATTGTTCAATTGGCTTCACCGCCTTTGAAATGTTGTCTGCCTCTCCTTTTTCATATTTATTTTTAATACATAACCAACAGCTAGACTGATGATTCTCATTTACAGTAATTCTTTCAGGTTTATCAGTAATGCAGATTTTCATAGCTGAATTGCATCTCGGTGCAAAAGCACACCCCTTCGGCATATTAAGAAGATCAACAGGTGTTCCCGGTATGGGATTAAGTGATTTTCCTGCTGAAGAGAGTGACGGAAGTGATCTGATAAGCCCTTTTGTATATTCGTGCTGAGGATTATAAAAAATCTCGTCTGTAGTCCCCTGCTCACATATTGAGCCTGCATACATAACAATAACCTCATCGCACATTTGCGCAACCACTCCAAGGTCATGTGTTATCATTATAATTGCCATTCCAAGCTCCTGCTGAAGCTTTTTCATTAAATCAAGAATCTGCGCCTGAATTGTAACATCAAGAGCTGTTGTAGGCTCATCAGCAATAAGAATATCAGGCTCACAGGACAGAGCCATAGCAATCATAACCCTTTGACGCATGCCCCCTGAAAGCTCAAATGGGTACTGCTTCATTCTTTTATCGGGTTCGTTAACATTAACAAGCTTAAGCATTTCAACAGCCTTTACATAAGCATCATTTTTGCTTCGGTTTGTATGCAAAATAATTGCCTCTGTCAGCTGATGACCGATTGTATATGTGGGATTAAGGGATGTCATAGGATCCTGAAATATTATGGAAATTCTGTTGCCACGAATATCCTTCATTGTTTTTTCATCAGCGCCCACTAGCTCTATATCATTTAGCTTAACTGAGCCGGAAACTATTTTTCCTGCATTAGCAAGAATACCCATAATTGAGTAAGAGGTAACAGATTTACCGGATCCTGATTCTCCGACAATTCCCAATACCTTTCCCTTTTCAAGATTAAAAGAAACATTATTTACTGCTCTGACCTCACCTGAATCAGTGAAAAAAGAGGTACAGAGATTTCTTACTTCTAAAAGCGCCATATTTATCCCCTTTCTCAGACTTTAAGCTTGGGATCAAAAGCATCCCTTAAACCGTCGCCGAGCAGATTCAATGACAAAACAATAATTGATATTACGACGGCGGGAATTATCAGTCTGTGCGGATAAGAGGTTATACCGTTGAGAGCTTCAGATGCAAGAGAACCTAAAGACGGCATAGGTGCATTTACTCCTAAGCCAAGAAAAGAAAGGTAGCTTTCGGTGAAAATTGCAGAAGGTATCTGAAGTGCAGTTGAAATTATAACAACGCTTATACAATTTGGCAGCAGATGCTTCCTGATAATCCAACTACCTTTTGCGCCTGCTGATTTTGCTGCAAGAACATATTCCTGTTCTCGTAATGACAAAATCTGTCCGCGTATAAGTCTTGCCATAGATACCCAATAAAGCAAGGCAAAAACCAAAAACAGACTTATTATATTAGTGCCGATTTTATCGAGCACAGTTCCTTCTATAAGCGGCTTCAAGGATACATTCAGAACCGAAGACAAAAGTATAACCATAAGCATATCGGGAAGCGAATAAATAATGTCTACAATTCTCATTATAATAACATCTGCCTTGCCGCCGAAATAACCGGCGATTGACCCGATAAGAAGTCCGATTATAAGCACAATGATACTTGCAAACAAACCAACGGTAAGTGAAATTCTTGTTCCGTATACAACTCTGATAAAGTAGTCCCTACCGGCAGAATCTGTGCCGAAAATATGCGGAAAGACTTTTTCACCTGCTTCAATTTTTGCTTTTTCAGTGTTCCCGTATTCAAAGGGTGCGAGATTATTATATGAAGCGTCAACAGGCATTCCGGGTGTTATTCCAAGCTGAGAATCGTAAGAATAAGGCCAGAAAACCGGAATAAAAACAGAAGCTACAGTTACAAACACAATCAGTATCAAAGATACAGTTGCTGTTTTATTTTTAAAAAGCCGTTTAACTCCATCCTTAAAAAATGTGGTTGACGGGCGCATCGCAACGATATATTTTTTATCTTCTTCACTCGCAGGTGCAAACTTATCAATATCAATCCGGAGATTAAAATCTTTGTTTTCCATTACATATCTCCTTATTCAAGATTGATTCTTGGGTCTGCAATCTTGTAAAGGATGTCGCTCACAAGATTCATCACTACAATCAAAGAAGCAAGCACTATAGTAGTTCCCATAATAAGCGGATAATCACGCCCTGTAATACTGTTCACGAATGCTCTGCCAATACCCGGAACTGCAAAAATCTGTTCTATAACGAGCGAGCCGGTTACAATATAAGCAAGCATTGGCCCGAAATAAGTTATTACAGGTATAAGAGCGTTTTTCAGTGCGTGTCTGTATACGATATTCTTTTCTGATACACCCTTCGCCTTGGCAGTTCTTATATAATCCTGACCAAGCACATCAAGCATTGATGAACGTGTCAGACGGGTTATGTGAGTCATCGGTGATAAAGAAAGGGTAAATATCGGTAATATCAACCCACCTGCCGAATTACCGTTAGCAGGAAAGATGCTGAGCCATACTGAAAAAATAATCAGAAGCAATGAACCTATTATAAACGACGGCATCGACACAAAGGCTGTTGTTATTACCATAATCAATCTGTCTGTAAGGGTATTACGTTTAAGTGCTGCAACAGAGCCCGAAATTACACCGATTAAAAGCGCAATGGCTGAAGCAGATAAACCAAGCTTTGCAGAAATATTAAGACCCTCACCGATTATATCAGCAACATCTCTGCCACGCTGTTTAAGAGAAGGACCGAAATCAAGCTTCGTAACAATATCCTTAAGATAAGTGAAATATTGCTCTGAAACAGGCTTATCCAAGCCGTATTTGGCTTTTAACGCTGCTTCAACCGCAGGACTTGCTGCTTTTTCACCAACAAAAGGTCCACCCGGTACTGCACGCATAACAAAGAAAGTTACAGTAATAACTACCCAGATTGTCAGAACTGCAAGTATACATCTTTTAAAAATATATAATAAACTTCTGGAATTCAATTTAGTACCACCTTATTTATATTTTGATTGCTAAACGGCAAATAATTCAATTTATAAATGAGATATACCGAAAAATTTATTTTAAAAGATAACAAAGCAGGTCTGACAAAAATGCGTAAAATTAAATTGTCGGATTAATCAGCGAGAAGCTCATCGCACGCAAGAATATAATGAAGCAAAATTCTTGTTCCTTCAAAAAAGCCATCAATATCAATCATTTCATCACACAGATGTGCACCGCCGTGTCCGTCAGGCATTTTAAGAATCTTATCCTTTCTGTCGGAAGTGATATAGAAGGTGCCGATTGAAAATGCATTATTAAGCTTTCTTGCGTAGGTGCCACCGGACATAAGAACACTTTTTAATCTTTCACCGGTTACTTCTTCAAAAACATTTTCAAGCATTGCAGGTACAGGACTGCTTTTATCAATTGTAAAGCCCTGTCTGTTATCTTTTTCAACAATTCGGAATCCGTATGAAGCAACAGCCTTATCTGTAGTTGCTTCAAGATCTTCGGAGCTTAGTGTACTGCCGTAGCGTATATCAAAGCTTACATGAAGCTTTGAGCCTTCAGTTCTGATCATACCGTTAACAGCTGTTGTCTTACCGAAATCAGGGTCCTCGTGATTTATACCAAGACCCTTACCGTAATAATCACTGATTGCTTCAGCAGCATTTCTGAGAATATTTTTGTCATTCTGACAAAGATTATCACAGTTCATAAGAAGATTAAACAAAAGAAAAGCAGCGTTTACTGAGCCTTCTGGAATACTCGCGTGCTTCGCAATACCTTTTGCAGTTATAACAACGCTTTCACCGTCATTACTTACTGAAAAAGCATCAGAAGCCTTGTTTTCCAATTCAGAGAAAAGGTTGTCAGAGTATTTAATAACTGCTGAAACGTTATCAAGTACAATATTGTATGCTTCTCCTCCGCTTATACTCTTACTGCCTTACTATTCCAGTGTTATTTATCAATTTGACCATGGTGATCTGAAGGGAAAGGGTAATAAGGTTGCTTATTTCCTGCAGGGTGGTGTTTATGACTCTCTGGAGATCCCCACCACCTATGAAGGCCATATTTTTGCTGGTTGGAAGATCACCCGCGTCAATGGCAACAAAACCGACATTGGCGGCATGGTCAGTGTTGGATCTCCCGTGGGCGCTTACCGTGACGACGGATCGCTGGTTGGTTACAATGTGGAAATGACCGCC
>JAFOXT010000272.1 GCA_017425745.1 Clostridia bacterium
AAAAGGTAAATAGCCTTCTGTCACTTACTTACAGTACAGTTAAAGCCTTTGACAAAAATCTTATTTTTTCTGTAAGCCCTTCGGGTGATATAGATAAAAACATTAACGAAATTTACGCCGATGTTCCCTTGTGGGCGAAGGGCGGTTTTTGCGATATGCTTATTCATCAGCTCTACTATGGCTTTGAAAACGGAAGTATGCCTTTTGAAAAGGTACTTGATGAATGGATTGAGCTTACAGAAAATTCAGATGTTAAGCTTGTGGCAGGTCTTGCACTTTATAAGGTGGGCGAAGAGGACCTTTTTGCAGGTAAAGGCAGTGACGAATGGATAAATAATCCTGATATTCTGAAAGCTGAATCAGAGCTGTCGGAGAAAAAGGGCTGTTACGGAGTTGCATATTTCAGCGCGGGTCATATTCAAAAATTAAATTTTTAATAATAAGCATAAATTGTAGAAAAATTATCCCCGATTGTGATATAATATATAGCTACAAAACCAAGGAAAGAAGAAGACTATGAAAAAGATAAGAATTATTATTGCGGTTGTTATAGCTGTGCTGAGTATTGCAGCAGGGCTTACAGCCTTACATATAACGGGTAAAAATCGTACGGAGGATGTTTTCAGCGGTACCGATATAACTGTCAGTGTTGACGAATATATCAAAACCCAGAATAAAGTCAAGGCTGCTTCGGTTAGTAATGCAGTTTTTCTCAAGGAAAATACAGACGTACCTTTTGATACGGAAAATGAGGATTTCAAAAAGGCTGTAAAGACAATCAAGGACAGCTTTTTTGATACAGTTATTCTTTTCAGTGATTACTATTCATTCGGCAAGGACTCCGACGGTGATACTGCAAAGGTAATTGAATATCTCCGCGATAAAAAGCTTAAGGTTTACCTTGTTCTCAGTAAAGAAAACGCAGATAAATTTGCAGCCGCAGTGAGCGAAAAAGCAAACGGCATAATGATTTATCAGGGTGAGGAAACCACTGAAAATTTCAATTCGCTTCTGCTCAAGCTTAAGGGAGATATGCTTCTTAAAAACAAAGATGCAAAGCTTATTGCTGCAGTAAGTGACAACATTGATATTACAAAATTCAATAAGCGCAGTGCTCACGGAATTTTTCTTGAAATCAATTCAGAAACAGACAAAACCACTCTGAAAAAATGGAATGCAGCAGCTGATATTGCAGGTGTTGACCTTATTTTCAGCTTTGATACAGAAAAAAATGCCGCTCCCGACAGCTTACTCAGACTGGTTTATGATAACGACAGTCATAGTGCTCTTTCAATGAGGGCGTTCACCAGCTTTTCAGCAGTGAAAGAGAACAAGGAAAATTCGTTTTCCGCAGTTGAAAAATTCATTGAAAAAGGCATTTCGCCCTCAATTTCACTTCGCGGCTTGGGAATAACCTCATACGACGGTAACACTGTTGAAACCGAAGAATTTACGGGTGAAATTGAAATTTACGGCTCCGACCTTTTTCCGATTTATATTAACGGAGAAAAAATGAGCCTCGGCGAAAACGGAAGCCGAAGATTGACCTTTGATTTTGAAGAGGGATATAACGAAATTAAAATTGAACAGTGCGGAAAAGAGCTTATATATAAGGTTAATGTAAGCTTTGACGGTGACCTTCTTAAAAGTGTTACACCGGAAAATGAAATGACCCTTTATCCCGAAGAAAAGGCAAATGTCCTTGTTGTGGCATATTATAAGGCTGATGTTTCAGTAAAGATAGGCACAAAGGAGTATAAAGCAAAGCCTGCAGACAAAAATGCAACCGGATATGTTGCATTCAACGCAAAAATAAAAATGCCCAAAACCCGTGAAGAGGTTGCATCTCTCGGCGGAATTACGGTAATCGGTGCATATAACGGAAAAAGTATGCAGCTTAAAGGTGCGAAAATTATACCTGCCGAAGAAAAGGCTGATATATCAAATAACCAAGGCGTAGAGCAGGAAAAGACAACGGCTCCCATAAAGCTGGAAAATTATGTGCCGTCGCTTCCCGGTGAAATTCAGCAGACTCTTCCCCAGAATATTCTTCCCGGCACAACAATCGGTCAGATGCAGACTCCGTCTGTTATTGCTCCCTCGGGTAACAGCGGTGGAAATAATCCACCCTTTACAGGTGCGGAAATGGCACTTATCACAGCAAATTATGCAGACACAAGACCTCTTGTTTATAACGATGATACCTATACACCATCCTGCTCAGCTCTTGTAAAGGGAACAATGGATTACATCATTCAGGAAAGCGAAGCTTATAACAAGGAATACGGTGAACAGGTTTACTTCTATGAGCTTTCAAGCGGTGTAAAGGTTGTCCGCGACGATGTCAAGCTTATTCCACGACAGGAAATGGGTGACAACAGACTCAGCGTTATTTCCTCCCAGTCTGAAAACGGAACACTTAAAATCAAGCTTGGCACCTCATGGAAGATACCCTACACAATCAGCTTTGCACCCCAGAGCTATTATTCACAGCACGGCACAAAGTTCAATATAACCAATTTCACGTCAGATTATATTCAGCTTACATTCCATCATACAGTTGCGGCAGACGGAAACATTGATATTTCAGGCAGTAATGTGGTGTCAGGTGCAACATGGAATATATCTTCTTCAGACAAAAAGGTTCATCTTTATATGCCGCTCAGAGCCTTTGGCGAATACTACGGCTGCAGTGTAGAATATGATGAATACGGTTATATGGTTATTACTGTTCACAACAAACCGCAGACTCTTTCAGGAAGTGTTATTCTTCTTGATCCCGGTCACGGCGGAAAAGATCCCGGTGCTCTCGGATATGACGGAGCAGTTGAGGAATGTGATATCAATCTTGCCGTTGCTTATTATACAAAGCAGGCTCTTGAGCAGAGAGGTGCAATTGTATACTCCACAAGAGGCGGCGATACTATGCTTGAGCTTGAAGACAGAAAGGCAATTGCAAGAAGTCTGAAGCCCGATTATTTCATAAGTGTCCACTCAAACGGCTCAGAAAACAAGTCTATGATAGGTACGGCAACATATTACTATAAGCCCTTCTCCAAAAAGCTTGCAGCAAATATTTATGAGGAAATGCTTTCCGTATTCAAGGGATATCTTTACAGCGGTCAGCCTTCAGTTTACGACAGTATTTCTGACGGAGCACCCTATTATCCCTTCAGCGTTACAAGGCTTGATGAATGTCCCTCAGTGCTTATTGAAACGGGCTTTGTAACCAACAACGACGAATGCTATAAGCTTATTCAGCCGCAGAATCAGCAGCTTTTGGGTGAGGCTATAGCAAAGGGTATTGAAAAAACAATTCTCTATTAAGACAGAAGAACATCAGAAATCAGCAGAAGCACCACACCCGGAATACCTCCAACAGCACTTACAGAAAGTGTAAGAGTATTTACGGGTAAGGAAACTGCAGTAATGGCAGAGGCTATATTCACCGCAAAAAGTGAGCCTACGCCTGAAAATAAGGACAGAAAAATATTTTTAAAAGGCTTTTCGTTTCTTAAGGTAACAGCAAGGATAATTATACCGCTCAGAATAAGAAAAGCAAAAATTATGTAAGAACCTATTGACATATAAACACCCCTTAAATTATTATGATTAGGATAAGGGATTAATTACACAAAAAAGGAGCAGACGGAATATGAAAATTTTAAAGCTCACCCCTGCAATTAAAGACTATATCTGGGGCGGAACAAGACTTTCAAAGGAATTTGATATGGTATCATTTACCGACAGACAGGCTGAGGCATGGGTGCTTTCCTGCCATGAAGCAGGACACAGTATTGTTGAAAACGGTGAAGATAAGGGCAGAACACTTGCTGATGTTATTGCCGAAAAGGGCAAGGGCTGTCTTGGTACAAACTGCGAAAAATTCTCATTCTTCCCTATACTTATAAAGCTTATTGATGCAAGAGATAACCTTTCTGTTCAGGTGCATCCCGATGACGATTACGCAATGAGGGTTGAGGGTGAATACGGCAAAACCGAGGCGTGGTATATTATGGACTGCGATGAGGGCGCTGAAATTATATACGGCTTCAAAAAGGATATTTCAAAGGAAGAGTTCAGAAAGAGCATAGAAGAAAATACTCTTCTTGACTATGTAAACAGAGTAAAGGTTAAAAAGGGTGATATCTTCTTTATTGAAGCAGGCACACTTCACGCAATCTGTAAGGGCATTCTTCTTGCGGAGGTACAGCAGAACTCAAATACAACCTACCGTGTTTACGATTACGGCAGACTCCAGAACGGAAAGCCCAGAGAGCTCCATGTTGAAAAGGCTCTTGATGTAACTAGCACAAAGGCGATTGACGCTTCAGGCAAGCCTATGGGAGAAACAGTGAAGAAGGACGGCTACAGCGAAACACTTCTCACTTCCTGCGAGCTTTTTACAATGAAGAAGCTTGAAATTGAAGAAAAAGCAACTGTTGTTGCAGACAGTACCTCGTTTGTTTCACTTGTCTGTCTTGACGGCAACGGTGTTGTTATGCACGGAGACACCTGCGTAACGCTCTACAAAGGCGAAAGCGTTTTCATTCCCGCTTCTTACGGCGAAGTAGAAATTTTAGGTAACCTTACCGTTATTGAATCAAGAGTATAAAAAACTATTGACAAAATATATGTGCAGTGCTATTATGACACTGTAAGAGATATCTTCAGGGCGAGGTGCAATTCCTCACCGGTGGTAAAAGCCCACGAGCCTGACAAAAGTCAGCGCAGATTCGGTGTGATTCCGAAGCCGACGGTATAGTCCGGATGAAAGAAGAGATACATACCATATTGTATTTTTTGCCCACGGTATTTTTACTGTGGGCATTGTTTTTTTGAAAGGTGAATGTTATGAAGAAAAATCAGAAAAAAAGTCTTATTCAGGTTGTAACAATTGCAATGCTTACTGCAATCAGCTTTGTGCTGTTTCTTTTGGAATTTCCTCTTTTTGCAGCGCTCGGACATCTTAAAATGGACCTCAGTGATATTCCTGCACTTTTTGCCGGAGTTATATACGGTCCCGGTGCAGCTGTTATAATTGAGCTTCTTAAAAATGTAATCGAGCTTATCTTTAAGGGAATCGGTACACAGATGGGCTTTGGCAATCTTATGAATTTCATTGTGGGCTGTGCCTATGTTGTGCCGTTTTCAATTCTTTTCAGAAGCCTTAAAAAGCAAAGTGAAAAGAAAGGGGAGTATACCTCAGCAAAAGAAAACAAGTACATTCTGCTTTCATCACTTGTTGGCGTAGCAGCAATTGTAATAATCGGCTTTGGTGCAAATTATCTTGTTACACCGCTTTTCTTTAAGTATTTTCTCGGCATCGAGCTTGACGGTGCAACACTCTGGACAGCAATAGGATCTTCGGCAACACTCAATGCAATAAAAGGCGTAATGCTTTCTGTTGTGGCTTTTCCGATTATCAAGGTGCTCGTTGAAAGACTTAAAAAGTTTATATATTGATTTCAGAATGCAGAGGTTTAACCTCTGCGTTTTTTCTCTTTGTGCAGTTTACAAAGAGTAAATCATTGTTAAATAAAATCATGGCAACAGATTTTGTGAAAAGTAAAAGAATGTTAAAAGTTTCATCAATTTATAAGCAAAATTTGTTAATATAATTTTAGAATAGTGTTATAAGTACATAGTCAATAAAAAGAAAGAAGGAATATTAATGAAAATCAAAAGACTACTTGCTCTGGTACTTTCTCTTGTGATGCTTTTCAGTGCTGTTGCTCCTGTGGCATTTGCTGCTGCTAAAAATTCACAGTACCCGATTATTTATGTGACGGGTTCAAGACACAAAATTTATGCAGATAAGAACAATCCCTCAGAAAGCAACCGTGTATGGAAAATAGGTGTTGATGTAGGTGCAACCGTTAAGGAAGCTCTTGCACCGTGTCTTAAAGAGCTTGCAGCAGGTATCATTACCGATGATTATGATAAATATTGCGATGAGCTTGTAAATCACATAGTACCGCTTTTTGAAAAGGTTGTGCTTGACAATAACGGTGAGGCTTCAAACGGCTCAGGTATTGAAAAAGAATCAGCAAAAATCACATATCCGAAAAAGGCAAATAACTATGCTCTTATGGATTACAATTTCTATTACGACTGGCGTCTTTCACCTATGGTTGTATGCCATCAGCTGAAGGATCATATTGATGCTGTAAAAGAACGTACAGGTAAGGATAAAGTGGTTATTGTTGCACGATGCATGGGTGCAAACATTACAAGTGCATATTTTACAGAATACTATGATCACGCAATTGCAAACGTAGACTCAATTATGATGTATGAGCCTTCAAATCTTGGCCTTGATGTGCTCGGTGCAATTTATTCAGGTCAGCTTAAAATGGATGACGACAGAGTTGATGAATTCCTGGATTACTTCATTAAAAACGGTGATCTTCTTGAAGATGAGGCAACAGGCGAATTTGTAGGTGCATTTGTATCGATTCTCAACGAGATGAAGGCTCTCGGAATTACCACTGAACTTATCAACAAGCTTCTTGAAAAGGTTAAGGATAACCTTATTCCAAGACTTCTTCTCGGCACTTTCGGTACCTTCCCTTCATTCTGGTCAATGGTAGGTGAGGATTACTATGAAGAGGCAAGAGCATTTGTTTTCAACGGAAGAGAAGAAGAATATAAGGGTCTTATTGAAAAGAACGATGATTACTATTACAATGTAACCGTGGGTCTTCCCGAGAGAATGAAAAAGCTTGAAGAAGACGGAGTAGAAATCGGTGTACTTGTAAAATACAATATACCCAGTTATCCCTTCTATGAGGATGCAAATCAGCAGACAGATATGGTTTCAGATGTTTACCATGTATCCTTCTATGCAACCTCAGCACCCTACGGTGAAACTCTTTCTGAAGAGTATATCAACGGTCTTGCAGATAAAAAATATCTTTCACCTGATAAGATGATTGATGCCTCAACATGTCTTTTCCCTGATAAGACATGGTTTGTAAGAAATATCTCACATGACCCGTTCCCACCCTCAATTGATGAGCTTATTTATGAGTTCTTCAATCAGAACGGTCAGCTTACTGTTTTTGATAATGAAAAGTTCCCTCAGTATATGGATTATGATTCGGCAACAGATACTCTTACACCTATTACAGAGCCTGAAGCTGAAAAGCCTGCAAGAGGCACAATCAGCTACACCTTCAGTGTAATCATAAGATTCTTCAAGGCATTCATCAATCTTATTGCAGGACTTATCAATAAATAAAATATGAATAAAAAAGGGCTGTTGCATTTCGTGCAACAGCCCGATTCTTTTATTTTCAGCGTTTAACAATTTCACCGGTTTTAGCGTTGATGATGTTTTTGAAAACACTTATATGACTTGTTGAAATGAATTTATCAAGATGGAGGGAGCCGAAATACCAATGCTTGAATTTACAGATTCTGCTTACGTCCTCAAGATAGGTGTTGATTGCAGTAATGCTGGCGTCAGTACCTGTCTGAAGAAGAAGGAAGTCCTTGATTTTTGCAGGAGGCTCGTGAGTGATAACAAGGTCGATTTCGCCGCCGAATTTCTGAAGGTTATCAACACCCTCAACAAGCTCGTATCTTGTGGGAATTTCAGCGTCTGACCAGGTGCCCATTTCAAAACGGATATCAATATCGGGACTTTCTCCGCCACCCATAGTAAAGATTTTTGTGCCCTCAATAGTGAAAATCTGACCTCTCATCAGATGGAAAATGTTTGCAGCAATATGGTGAACCTTGCCGCCGTTCCATTTTTTGATTTTCAGCTTGTTGAGCATATCAAAGTTTTCGTGGGTGCCGTCAATGAAGCATATGTTATATTTCTTCTTGCTCAGCTTTTTGAGTATGCCCATTTCTTCCTTTGAACCGTTCCAGAGAAAGCCGAAATCACCGCAGATTATAAGGGTATCTCCGGGCTTGAGATTTCTCAGTCTGGGATCATCAAAGCGTGAAAGATCGCCGTGAGTATCGCCTGTAACATATATCATTATAAATCAACCTGCCTTTTGTGGTGTATAAAATCAATTTTTGAAAATTATGGTATTTTTTTGCTTTACATTTAATAAGAAAATTGTTATAATCAAATAGATTATGATTATTCTACCATAACTTTCAGCAGATTGCAAATAAAAAAATCTGTTTTCACAAAAATTACAAATCGGGGGTGTATCCTTTGAAAAGGATAATGTCAATATTAATTACGCTTGTGCTCTTACTTTCCTTTGCTTTTACGGGCACTGCAGTTTTTGATTCGGGAGAGGTTACCGACCAGCTTAAGTCAGAGGCTTATTTTATGCAGAGCCTTGATGAAAATACGGTAATCTTTAAAAAGAACGAAAATAAAAAGCTCCCTATGGCAGGCTATGTAAAAATTGCAATTGCAATAACTGCTATTGAAAAATGGCCCGCTCTTGACGAAAAAATTAAAATCACTGAAGAGAATCTGTCTCTTGTAAAATATGATTACACAGTAAGAAGAGCAGGCTATCAGGCAGGCGAAAGCGTAAGCAAACGCGAGCTTATCAATTGTCTTGTTGTATACGGCGCAAATGATGCTGCAAGTGTAATTGCCTATGAAATTTCAAAATCTCTTGATGGGTTTATTGCAGAAATGAACAATACCGTAAAGGCAATAGGCTGTGAATCAACAGTAATTAAAAACCTTACAGGCTTTGATGTTGAAGGTCAATATACAACAGCAAGCGATGTTGCAAAGCTTATCAAATATGCAATGACATTTCCCGCCTTTTCCGAGGCATTTTCCGCTACATCGGTAACGCTCAGAAAAACCGACCTTAATTCAGAAAGAACCTTTCAGGCAAGCAACAGAATGCGTAATAAAAATGTGCCTGATTATTACCACGAGTCAGTAAATGCAGGTAAGCAGACTGCAACTGAAAAATCAGGTGAGTGCATCAGTGTGATTTCTGCTCAGGACGGTTACAAATACATTGTGGTTGTGCTTAAGGGACACCTTGAAGATGTAGACCGTGACGGTGTTAAAGAAAACACTTCTATGACCGACGCAAAAAGAATGCTTGACTGGGCGTATAAAAATATCCGTTACAGAGTGGTTGTGGCACCTTCTCAGGTGGTTGCAGTAATTGATGTTGTAGCAGGTAAGGGTACAGATGTTGTTAAGCTGGTGCCCGAAAAAGAGGGCTCAGCTCTTGTGCCTGCAAATGCAACTCCGGCATCAGTGCTTTATGAGGTTATTCCCTCAAGTGCTCCCGAAAAGCTGAGAGCTCCGGTAAAGCAGGGCGAAATTATTGCAAGAGCGAAGGTTTACTATGCAGGTCAGGTGCTTTCAGAGGTTAACCTTGTGGCTCAGGAAACCGTTAAGCTCAGCTTCTTCGGTCTTATTGCCACAGGCATTTCAGCAATAATGACCTCAACCTTCTTTATTCTTGTAATCGGTATTGCAGCTCTGGCTGCTCTCGGATACTTTGCACTTCTTCTCAAAAAGTATCTTGTTGATACAGGTATACTCACTTCAAAGACTCCTGTAAAGACCGCATCAGCTCAAAAAGTACCCGTAAAAAAAGCACCGGCGAAAAACAGTGCTACGGCAAAAGGCGGTGCACCGGCAAGAAAGCCCGTTAAAAAACCGGCAAATAAAAAGACAAATAAGGGCTTTGATTTAAAATTGCCGCAAATTGATCTTTCAAAAATTAAAAAGTTAATCGGAAAATATATCAAGTAAAAGGAATGAGCAACAATGAAAAAACTTTTCAAAACTCTTTTTGCCTTTGTTCTTGTGGCTGCAAGTGCGTTGATTCTTACGTTTACTTCAACAGCTGCAGAGGGTAAATGGATAGCTGCCTGGGGTACCGGTCCGACTCAGTTAAGAATACCGGCTATCTCAGAAATTATCGGTCTTTTCGGACCGGTTACAACAAGAAGCGTTATTACTCCCACTGCAACAGGCTCAAAAGTAAGATTCCTTGTGTCTAACCGTTTCGGCTCAGAGGATATTACGATCGAAGCGATGTATGTTGCAAGAAGTACGGGTGCAAGTAAAATCAATGTTGATTCTTCATCTCCTGTAACCTTTGACGGCAGAGCAAAAGTGGTTATTCCTGCAGGTGAGGAAAGATACTCAGATGCAATTAATTTTTCAGTAAGTGCTTTTCAGGATATAGCTGTAAGCTTGTTCACGCAGAATTTCGGTGG
>JAFOXT010000273.1 GCA_017425745.1 Clostridia bacterium
ATATTCAGCCGTTGTGCCGCCTTTTTCAAGGAAGCTGAGCCATTCCTCATATTCCTTGCTATCCTCATAAGCTGCAACAGAGCAGCGGCAGTGTGGGTGCATAGGTGCTGCATTCTCACCGGGCATCATATCCTTGACCTTGAAGTGTTTTCCGTCTTTTTCTTGGCAGATGTCACAACAGTTTTTGTTTGCTATAAACTCATATTGAGTAAAGCCGTTTTTCTCAAAGGACTGTTTCTGAGCTTCAGTCTGAACTCTTGCAAGTTCAGTTCTCATAAGCCGTTCAGCGTTGAATTTTGCACCGCCTTTTGCATCACCCATAACATACTTTTCAAGTTCTCTTGCAAGCTGTCGGGGGTTTTTACCTTGTATAAGACCTGTTTTGAGCAGTTTTTCAAGGTCGGCTTTCATTAAATCGTGATACATCCATACTCGATCTGAATAAGTCGCATTATGAAAAGAAGCATTCGGGATTGTATGTGCAAGCTGAGCGTTGTTTCTGATCGTCTTTCCTAAAATTCCTGCTTGTCGCTTCAGTTCTTCCTCAGTTCTGCCTTTGAGAATATCACCCATAAACTTATCAAGTTCATCGTGGCCTTTTATAAGCTCAAGACCGATATTAGCCTTGAGCATTTCAAGACGGTTGACTTTCATCGTCAGATTGTAAAGTCTCATTTCCTCATTGGCTTTCGGTGAGAAGTAGTAGCCACTTTTATTCGTCTTTCCACCGTTTGCTTTTCGGTCAAGTGAAGCATCTCTGACATACCTTGCTGCTTTACGCTCATATTCTTCAATATCAAGCTTTCTGACACGCTTTTTAGCTTCAGCAAGGGTATTTCCTTCCTTTTTTGCATATCGTCCGTAAAAGGCTTCTATTTCTTTATTACAGCTATCAAGCATATCTCTATAAATACGCTCAATTTCTTTGTCATACTCTGCTTCGCTCTTTTGGTACTTTTTGAGGGCTTCTTCTTCTCGATTGCGCCAATATTCCTTACTGTTCATCGGTCAACCCTTCTTCAGCAGTTCCGAACATCGTTCTTTCAACAGGTGACATTTCAGGTTCTTTGTTTTCTTCTTCGATTTTATCAAGCTCACCCTGAATATCATCAACAACTGAAATAACCTTGAGCTGTGTTTCGTGACTTGTGATACCTTCAAGCTGTGCAGCGATCTGAGCTTCTTCAAGAAGATTAGCCGGGAAGTTAGGTGTAAACTGATGATTTAGCTGAATCCACGCATCTTTGCTGACCTTTGAAGCCGGGTGTCCGAATAAAAGCTTGTATCTGCGTTTCATACCGCTTTCAAACTTTCTTCTTTTTGTCTTTTCAAGGTTTGACATAGCCTGCAGCTTATATTTGAGGGCAACACCTGTAGCTGAGCCGAAGTTTTCATCAGAAATGTTTGCAACCATACTAATTTGGAAAGCAAGAGCTTCAAGACGGTTCAGCAAGTTTTCCTGTCCTACATCGTTTGAAGGCTTTTCCATAAATTCAACCACAATGTTTTTGTTTTCGCCTAAATCGTCAGCAAAGTTAACAATGCGATTATCCCTGATAAACTCTAAATCCTCATTATTTGCCAAAGCACCGAGAATTTTCAAGTAAGCATCAGCGAAGTAGTCAACATCGTTTGCTTTTTCTGATATTGCCTTATTGTAAGCATTAACGATTGTTAATATCGGTTCAAATATACCCTGTCTTTCTGCGTTCTCAACATATTCTGTAGCAGGCACACCGGGGAAGTAGTGTGGTTGCCATTCTTCATCAAGCCACTTCAAACCGCCTGTTTCTTTGAAATAACGAACACCGGAGCTGTTAGAAATGCTGCCGTATTCGTCACCCTTTCTGTCTGTGTATCTTCTGACAAAATAAAGCGGTCTTTCAAGTATGCTGTCATCGAAAATCATAAACGCTTCAGTCGGGTCTATATAAGTTATGCACAGCTCAGCTTCTTCATCGGTAAAGTACATTTCATAACCCTTACCAAAAATACTACATATCTTTGAAAGCTCAGAGTTGTTATCGTCCTGATCGTTGTATTGGTTCAGATATTCAACATATTCTGCAACGCTCGCTTCATCGGCAACTGTTTTAATCGGATTGCCTAAAAAGAAGCCGTTCATTGTGTCAACTATGTATTTCGGGAAGTTTACAACGATTCTATTATCAGGTTTATGCTTTGCCTTTTTCGGATAGTGTAAAATTTCGTGGTCGCTCTCATAAGCTGCTTTAAGCTTGCTGTACTTGTTTGCAACTTCGTTTTTGTGTTCAGTCAAAAACTCTTGCAGTAATTCAAGTGTCAGTTCTTCGTCTTTGGATATACGAAACATTAAATACCCCCTTTGATATTCGTGTTAAGTTTTGCTTTCGGTCTGTATATAACTGTGTAACAGAAATAACGCACGGCATCCATTGCGTGGTCGTGCTGCTTCACGGGCTTATCTTCGCCTGCTTTTTCGCTTGCTTTTGTGTCCCACACATAAGAATTGAACTCTTTTATTGTGTTTTTACACTTGCTATGAAAAAAAATAGTGCCTAAATTAAGCAGCTTCCCTGTGAAGCGTATTCCGTCAAGCACATCATTTCTTGCTTTTATAACCTTGTGACCTCGTTTTCTCAGCTCTACAATAAATGAAGCTGCAGCCGGGTCAACAATTATTGCTTCAATCTTTTTGTCACCTATAAAGGCTTCATAATCGTCAGCATAGGCATTGTCGGTCTTCTGTTCGCTTTCGTCTCTACCGGAATAGTAATATTCATCAATGCAATACCATTTGCCTTCTAAGCCGCTTTGCCAAAGAAGAAACACAGTTGCGTTTTGTGTACCGTAGTCGCAGCTGACATAATACTTTGCCGCTGGACTGATTGTTATATTGCTGACAATGTGCTTTGCTTCTGAAAACATATCGTAAATAATGCCTTCAGCAACTACCCACAGCCCCAAAATATAACGCTGATAGAAAACACCGCTGTATAGGCTTGCATAACGCTGCCTGATTTTCTCTGTTAAGCTCAGGTTGTCTTCCATTGTGAAATGAAGGTATAAGATATTCTTTTCTTTCACCTTGTTTATCCATTCAGTTTTAAACCAATGATAAGGACCGTCCGGGTTACAGTTGAACCAAAACTTTGAGCCGTCAACTGAGCATCGACCTGTAGCCTGATTAACAAAGCTTTCAGGCATAAGAGCGACTTCATCAAAAAGAACGCCTGCAAGAGTGATACCCTGTATCAAGTCTTGTGAGCGTTCATCTTTACCACCGAATATGTAAAAATAGTTTGTTCTTGCTGTTCTC
>JAFOXT010000274.1 GCA_017425745.1 Clostridia bacterium
CAGGAAGAGTTATAGCTGAAAGATTACTACACTGATCAAACGCCCAGTCGCCAATTGAAGTTACGCCCTCGCTGATTACAACACTTTTTATATCGCTCTGATGAAACGGTGAGCCACCATAACTATAGTCAGTCATAGCACCTGTACCGCTGATAACAAGCTCTTTAGTTGCATCGTTGTAGGTGTAGGTTACATTTTCACCGCATTTGCCGTTGACAGCAATAACCTTTGCGCTCGCTCTTATGCTCCAGTCAATATCGGGCTGTTCAAAACCAACAAAGCCGCTAAGCGGTGCAGCAGTAAGAACCATAACCACAACAAGAAGTGAAGCTAAGATTTTCTTAAAATTTTTCATTTTTTTATATCCTCCTTTACGGAATTTTTATATACATAATATAGTATAGCACTTTTTTCTTAAAAATCAATACAAATACCATTTTTTGTGCAATGTTTTCAATTACTGATATTGTTTCAGCCTAAGAAATAAATTTACTGTTCCGAAAAGCTCTTATTTTTTCTGCAGAAAAAATCTCTCTTAAAAAGGCACGCGTTATTACTCTTTCGGTCAGTGTGTGCGGGTGTGGGCGAGAGTCCCTTTGTATTTTGAAAAATTTTTATAAAAAAATAAGCACCCACCGTTTGGTGAGTACTTTGTTCTGGTTGCGGAGACAGGATTTGAACCTGCAACCTCCGGGTTATGAGCCCGACGAGCTACCGGGTTGCTCCACTCCGCGATATATCACTTTCTCAAGTGCTCAGTCATTATACTACAGACACCTGAGAAAGTCAATACCTTTTTCGAAAAAACTTGAAATATTTATTCGACTTAATTTGCAGCAGCTTTTGTTGTGCTTTCCTGCTTCTTAGTTGTGGTAGGTTTAGTGGTTTCTTCCTTTTTCTTTGTGGTTGTTTCCTTAGTCGAAGGCTCTTTTTTCTTTGTTGTGCTTTCTTCCTTCTTTCTGGTGGTGCCTTCTTCCTTTTTCTTGTCGTTGTCCTTATCCTTATCTTTATCCTTCTTGGTGGTTGTTTCTTCGGTTGTGGGCTCTTCACCCCAGATTGAAAGAACAATTTCGGTGCCCTTCTGGAATTCAAGACCTGCTACCTTATCCATAAGATAAACTTCGTTTTCTTTGTTGCCGCCCTTGTTTTCCATTACTTCCTTTGTAACAGTAAATCCACGTTCCTCAAGCTCTTTCTTTGCCTTGCTGTACTGCATACCGATAACATTGGGAAGCTCGATGGGCTTTTCACCAAGGCTGACTACTACAGTAATTGTTGTGCCTGAAAGCACGCTTTCACCCTTATCAATGCTCTGCTTGATTATTGAATCCTTCGGTACTTCGTCGCTGTAGTCTTCAGTAAAGATAATATTGAATCTTTCGTTGAAGTTTTCATTTGTGAGGATACTGTCACGGGTGTGACTTGTGAAATCAGGAACAGTAACATATGACTTCTCGGGAGCGGCAGGAGCCTGAGTTGTTGTTATGTCAGCTTCGGGAACATATACATCAGTTACCTGCTGGTTCATGGGCAGGAAGCTTACCGAGCCTAAAATATTATCAAGGAAGGGGACTTCAATGCTCTTATAAAGAACAGTTGAATAAAGAACACAGAAGAGAATTGAACAGATAATAACTGCTGCAAAGAAGGTTGTTAATGCGAGAGTTACAAGAGAGGTTGATGAACCCTTTTTGGTGGGTGAATCGGGTTCGTTTTTTTCGGTATAAGGCTCATCATATTCTTCAGACTCATACTGAGCTTCAGGAGAATCCTGCTGTGACTGTGTCTGAACAGGAGCAGCATTTCTAGGTGCACTGATGGGTGCAAGATTGCCTATAACTTCTTCAATTGTTGAAATTCGGTTCTGGGGATACACTGAAAGACTTCTTACAAAGCAGTCAATAACCTTGCTTGAAAGTGTTGAAGCAACTGCAGCGGGAAGAACCATTGTGTCCTTTACAGCTCTTTTTGTAGCAACGGGAGGAACAAGTCCGGTGATGGAATAATAAAGAAGCGCCATAACTGAGTATACATCGGAGCATGTATTCAAAGCCGGATTTTCACCGTAAAGCTCAATAGCTGAGAAGCCCTGAACAGGTCTTGCTCTGAGCTCTTCAACGGATGAATAGCACTGAGGAATTGAAAAGCCTGTAAGGTGAAGCTTGCCGTCAGAACCGACATGAACTGTGTTGGGTGAAATGCTTCCGTGCATAATTCCTGCTGAGTGCAGCTTCTGAATGCAGCTCAGTATAGGCTTGAATGCACTGTGAGCTCTTGCCCAGGGAAGAGGCTTTTTGGTTTCCTCAAAAAATGCTTTGAGTGTAATGCTGTCGAGATATTCAGATATAGCGTAAACTGTACCGTTTGATTCAATTATATCCTGCACCTTAGGAAGACAGGGGTCGGCCTTGAACATATCAAGACCTCTCCATAAGCTGAGAAAGCTTTCACGGCAGTTTTCAAACATAGTGTCGTAACCGAGCTTTACTGTAATTGTTGTTTCACCGTTTTCCCTTGAAAGAATCTTAGATGGGAAAAACTCTGAAATGCTGAGCACTGTGTCAGAATAAAGGTCACGGCCGAGATAGGTTATGGAGTCGTTTGCAAGGCGGATTACCTTACCGATAAGGTATCTGCCTGAAACTATAGTACCTGCATTGAGGGCAGGGGCGTTGTTTTCTGTATCGATATTATAAAAACAGTGGGGACATACATTTACGCCATCTTCAATGGCTTCCATGCAGCCCGGACAATATTTTCTATTATCAGCCATAGGATTGCACCTGACTTTCTTCATAATTATACACCCTAATTTTACATAAAAACGGTGAAAAAGTCAAGGGCAAGAAAAACTCTGTTATTTATGCAGCGTATTTTCTGCTGATTTCTCTTTTCTGGTTGTTGATTCTGCTGTCGGTAACTCTTTTAACCTGAGTAGTACGTACAGAAGCTTTTCTCTGCTGAGCAAGCTTTGCTCTTTTCTTTTCTGCCTTTCTTCTGTCGTATTCATCTTCAAGCGCAATAAGCTTATCTTCAAAAATAAGCATAAGTGCAATTACTCCTGCAAGTGTCCAGAAAAATATACTGAAAGCTCCTACTGTAAACATAATGTGTTCCTCCTTGTCGAACATTCGTTCTGTATTACACTTAGAATTATAGCAGAAAAAACCGAAAAGTCAAGACAAATGTTCGATAAATTTGATTTTGCAGTCCAAATAAATGTACTTTACTCATTTTCTTTCAATTACTTTGCTGAAATGTCAAAAAAACTACCTTAATTTTGTTGAATTTGACCCAAGGTAAATTTAGGAAAACAAATGAAAAATCTGTTTTGATATGCTATAATACAAGATGTATTAATATATATTTATTTTCAAGGAGGAAACATTATGATTAAGAAAGAGTTTTATTTCCCTTCAGTTTCAGGTCTTGCTGATATTCACGCAGCTTCATTTATGCCTGAAGAAAAAGAAGTAAAGGCAGTGCTTCAGATTGCTCACGGTATGGCTGAGCATCTTGAACGTTACGAGGCTTTTGCAGAGGTTCTCTGTGAGAACGGTATTGCTGTTTATATCAATGACCACCTTGGTCACGGCAAGAGTGTAAAGAATGACGATGAGCTTGGCTATTTCGGTGAAAAGGCAGGCTGGAAGAATTTTATTGCTGACTGCTACAGACTTACAAGAATTGCAAAGGATGAAAATCCCGGCAAGCCTTTCATTTTCTTCGGTCACTCAATGGGTTCATTTGTTGCAAGAGCATACTCACTTGAATATGCAAATGATATTGACGGTGCAATCTATTGCGGTACTGCAGGTCCTAACCCTGCAGCAGGTATGGGTTCACTTATTGCTGCTGCAATCGGTAAAATAAAGGGTGATCACTACAGAACAAAGCTTGTTGATAAAATTGCCTTCGGTGCATATAATAACAAGTTTGAACAGAGAACACCTTTTGACTGGCTTTCAAGAGATCAGTTCCAGGTTGATAAGTATGTTGCTGACAAGTACTGCGGTTTCCTTTTCACAGCATACGGCTACCGTGACCTTACATCACTTCTCGGCTTCGTTTCAGGCAAAAAGTGGTTTGAAAGCCTTGATAAGGAGCTTCCCGTACTTATTATTTCGGGTGCTATGGACCCTGTTGGTAACTTCGGTAAGGGTATCGATCAGGTTTGCGAGAAGCTTGAAGCTGCAGGCAAGAAGAACTTTAAAAAGATTCTTTATCCCGACGGCAGACACGAAATACTTAACGAAAGTGCTCTTTTCGACAAGGTTTGTGAAGATGTAATCGAATGGATTGAGGAAACGATCTGATTATGAACAGAGAAAGATACATAATTGAAAACAGCTTTATAAAAAAAGAGCTTGTAACGGAAAAGGGTAAAATAACCTCATTTTCTTATACCAATAAAGTATCTGAAACTAACCTCACTGCTGATGAAGGCAGTGAGGTGTTTGTGATTTCTTTTGATGGTGGATTTTTCGGCAAAAAAATCAAAGCAAGCGACCTTAAAATAAAGAACACTACAGAGAAAATTGAAGCTTTCACAAAAACACACCGTATAGAATTCAAGCCCTTTAAAATTAAGGATAGCAAAATTGCCCTTACACTTGTTTATGAAATAGGGGATAATGACTTCTTTTTAAGAAAGCATCTTGAGTTTTCCTTTACAGAAAAGGGAAGCAAGAAAATAGTTCTTGATTATATTGACTTTGAAAATCTCAGATTCAGTCCTGACCTTTCATACTGGACAATACCCGAACAGAAAAAATCTCATATTCCCGGCTTTGCTCTCGGCCTCGGTCAGCCTGTTTATGTTGACAGTATGTTCTTCGGCTTTGAGTTTCCCGTTTGTCTTACTAAAATTGAAAAAAGTCAGACAAGCGTAAAGTATTATAACGGCAACACTCTGCAGAAGCTTATCGGCGCAAACAAATTTGTAACTGAAAGCTTTGTTGCAGGCTGTGGTGACGGAAGCCTTAAAGAGCAGGTGCAGAAGGCATTCTTCGCTTATATAAAAACAATATCCAAGCCCGTAAGACTCCGCAGACAGTATAACTCCTGGTATGACCATATGCTTAATATAACAAGGGAGAATGTAACCTCATCCTTCCTCGAAATTGAAAAAGGTCTTACCGGTGTGGGTGAGCCTGCCCTTGATTCCTATGTTGCAGACGATGGTTGGAATGATTACAGCAAGGATTTCTGGAGCTTTAATGAAAAATTCCCTGACGAGCTTTATCCTTTCTCAAAGCTCAGTGAAGCTCTCGGCTCAAACTTCGGTCTGTGGCTCGGTCCAAGAGGTGGCTACACAACGGATACACCCAAGTTTGCTAAAAAAATTGAAAAGGCAGGAAACGGCTACTATAACAAGCAGGCACACGATATCTGTGTGACAAGCGCAAAATACCACAAGAAAACTACGGAGCTGATGCTTGATTTTGAAAACCGCTTCAGCCTTAATTATTGGAAGCTTGACGGATTTGCACAGTTCCCTTGCAAAAACAAGAAGCATGACCATCTTGTAAAGGGTTACAAGGATATGTACTTCTATAATGACAGCTGGGAAAAGTGGATTGATACCTTTAAAAAGCTGCAGAAAAACGGTTCAGATAACTTCTGGATAAACCTTACCTGCTACGCCTGGCCGTCACCCTGGTTCCTTCGTTATGTAAACAGTCTTTGGATTCAGATAAGTAACGATGTAGGCTTTGTAGGCAAAAAGAAGCAGGTCAGCGATAAGGACAGAATGCTTACTTACCGCGACGATGTTTACTACGATTTCTACAACGTAAGACAGTTCCAGTTCCCGCAGATGGGTCTTTACAATCACGACCCGATTTACGGCAATACCGCTGAGGTTGAAATGAACGATGAAGACTTCCGTGATTACCTTTTTACAATGGCAACCCGAGGCAGCTTCTTCTGGGAATATTACTACAGCTTCAATATGATGAACGAAACCAAGTGGCTTATTAACTATGCTTGTATGCGTTTTATTGAGGATAACAAGGATGTGCTTTCAAACTCAGTTATCTTTGGCAAAAAGCCCTCTGAAAGCGGTATTTACGGCTTCAGCTGTTTCTCTGACTATGAGGGCATAGTTTCTCTCAGAAACAGTTCAGCAGAAGAAAAAGAGTATGTGCTTTGTCTTGACGAAGCAATCGGCGTAAAGAAAAGTCTTGTGCCGGTGAATTCCTATGTGCTTCTGCCTTATACTGCAGAAGCAGAAATGGGAGCTTACGGATATGGCGATAAAATCAAGGTTAAGCTCAAGGGCTACGAAACAAAGATTTTCCACTTCGGTAAAAAAGCAAAGACTCTCAAAGCAACCTATCTTAAGGCACTTGACAGCCGAACACTCAAAATAACCTTTAATCAGACTGTAAACACTGAAGCACTTTCCTGCAAGGAAAACGAAATTGAAAAAATTGAGCTTCTCGCTGACTATATGACGGCGATAATAACCTTCAAAAACGAGTTCAGCGGAATGAACGTGCTTACTCTTTGCGACCTTAAGGATATTATGGGAAACAGTGAAAGCGGCGAAATCAAGTTCGATTACTATGAAAATCATCTTGTAACTGAAGGCTTTTACGGTGACGGAGAATTCACAATCAAAGCAACTCTCGATAAAGATGCCAAGGGTGAGCTTTACCGTCAGGGTAATGAGGTTTACTTAAGCGTTTCCGACGGACATATACTTTTCGGTGTGGGTCTTACCTCAGTGCTTTCTTATGCTGAGATTAAAGATGTTGTACAGATTACCGCAGTAAGAGAGCGTAACGGTGTGCTCAAGCTTTATATTAACGGTGAGCTTGACTGCGGTGAAAAGAGCGAAAGACTTTACTTAAGCGGTGAAAAGGGCACAAAATACAGCGAAAATAAAGTTGTACTTTATAACGAGGCTCTTTCATTTGACAGAGTATAATAAAGTTAACCGGCAGGCTTGTTGTCTGTCGGTTATTTTTTCTTGACAAGCTCATATTATTGTATTAGAATTAACTGAGCAGGATTCAAAGGAGGATTATAATGAAAAAAATTATTGCTGCCTTGCTTTCGTTGATTATTATTTTTTCTTTTGCTTCAGCAACAAGTTTTGAAGAGGCTTTTCCTTCGGCAAAAGCGGTTTCTTATGCGCTAACTCAGGTGAGAAAGGAAATTTACAACCGTAACGTAGCTTTCAGAAGCTATGCCGATAAAAATATTTTTGACCTTGAATATTTCAGAACGCCTGTTGAATCAACAGAAAAAAGAGCCGAATACGAAAAGGTTGTTCTGGATTTAAAAAAGAGTGCTAAAACCGATGCAGACCTTGTAAGGAGTATTTATCTCGTAGTAACCAGTTATATCCATTACGATTATGATTATTACTATAATTCTTCCAAGGGCACATTTTTTGAAGCAAGTGATGTTTTCAAAAACAGACGTACAGTCTGCGAGGGCTATGCAAACCTTTTTATTGAAATGTGCCGTGTTGCAGGTATTCCTGCACGAAAAGCTGAGGGTATGGGACTTTCAAATCTTTATACCGAGGAGCAGCAGGTACAGCTTTATCAGAACAACATTATGAATCACGCCTGGTGCGAGTACTATCTTGACGGAAGGTGGCATTTCTGTGATCCCACCTGGGATTCAGGTAATACCTATTCCAACGGTGAATTCCATTCTGAAATATGGAACTGGAGATATTTTGATCTTTCAATTGCACAGTATTCCGATACACATCTTTGTAATCTTTATGAAACCTATTTTTCTATTGACGGGCTTCTTTATCTTGTTGCAGAAACTAAAAATGTGATGATGGGGTATAAGGGTGACGGTGATCTTACCATTCCTTGCACAGAGAGAACAAAAAAGATTGATGAGTATGCTTTTTTTGAAGAGTTTATGCTTGAAAATGTTACAATCGGAAACGGTATTACAACAATCGAAAAGGCTGCATTCTGCGGAGCGGCATGTCTTAAAACTATAACTATACCTGTCAGCTTAACTTCCATAGGGGATTATGCCTTCGGCTATTCTTCAATGGGGTACAAATGCTCACTTGATACGGTTTATTATGAGGGCACAAGAGCTCAGTGGGAAAAGATAAACATAGGTAAGTACAATTACGGACTCGATGATGCAGAAATTATCTGCCTCGGTGACGGTGAGGAGCCAACAACCGAGCCTACCACTCAACCCACCACTCAACCAACAACTCAGCCCACAACTGAACCTACAAC
>JAFOXT010000275.1 GCA_017425745.1 Clostridia bacterium
AATTCCCGTTGGTGTTGCATTCACAGTAATGGCTATTCTTCAGCAGAACACCTCAGTGGGCATTTTAGGTGCTGCACTTGCAGGCGGTTGTGCAGGCTACGTTATCTGGAATCACTATCCTGCAAAGGTTATGATGGGTGATACAGGCTCAATGTTCCTTGGCGGTATTGTTGTTGCTGCTTCATACGCACTTGAATGTCCCATCATCCTTTTACCTGTAGGTATTGTATATGTAATTGAAGCTCTTTCTGACGTAATTCAGATCGGTTCAATTAAAATCAGAAAGAAAAAGGTGTTCAAAATGGCACCTATTCACCACCACTTTGAAATGTGTGGCTGGAATGAGAACAAAATCGTTGCAGTGTTTACTGCAGTAAGCACAATCGGTTGCGCAATCGGTGTTGCGATTATGGCTCTCACACTTAATAAATAAGACTATGCATTAACGAAAGCGGACCCCTTTTAAATGCAAAATGCAAAATGCAAAGCGCAAAATTGTGGTCGCAGGTTTAGATATCTGCAACCTTTAAGGTTCAGTCCGCGGAGTTGATTAAGTAATAACGGGCAAATTGCTGATTATATCCGCCTTAAATACATCAATGATAAAATAACATACCGCCGGATTAATTTGCTCGGGCGGTATGAATTTAAAGGTTTAGCAATAAACTGAAGCGGATACAATTTGGAGCGAAGCGACCCGACATTTTGCATTTTGCACTTTGCATTTTGCATTCTTTCGTAGTCTGTAGCTAACAGAAAACACAAAATATTTACCCGGAGGCATAACCATGCTTGACTCAATAAAAAAGAGATTTCGTGTAATGTCATCAAAAACACGAATCTATCTTGATGAAAATACAAACTTTTTTGTTCACGGCAGTTTTGACGTGGTTTTTGCCTCAGCTGTTCTTTTACTTTTTACCTTCGGAATCATAATGATGTATTCCGCAAGCTATGCTTATTCAGCTTATTATGAAGGAAGCCCCACAGCAATTTTCTTTGATCAGCTTAAAACCTCTGCAATTGGCTTTGCTGCTATGATTTTAATAAGTAAGCTTGACTACCGGATTCTTAACGGAAGACTTGCCTGGGTTGCTTTTTATCTTACTATAGGTGTGCTTTGTGCAACTATACTTATTGCAAAGATAACCGGTGCAGAAACAGGCAGATGGCTTGATATAGGTATTTCTGTTCAGCCCTCAGAATTCGCAAAGCTTACAATGATTATAGTGCTGTCTTATCTTATGACGGCAATGCGTGGGGGATTGCGTGCTCCAAAAGGGAAAATCGGCACCTTTAATCCAAAGGCTGACAGCTTCGCTATTCTCGAAGCAAGGCTTTTTAAATGGGCAAGAACACCGTTTAAATGCTGCTTTGTAATTGCTGCAGTAATATGTATTTATTGTGGTCTTGTTGTACTTCAGAAGCACCTTTCAGCAACGATACTCTTCTTCTTTATGGGTTATTTTATGCTTATGCTCAGCGGAACGAAAAAGAGTTATTTTATAATTGTTACACTTATAATTGTAGGTGCAGTGCTTATTGTACTTTCCAATCCCGATATAATTAAGGGTCTTGGCTTTGGTACCCACAGAATTACTGTTTGGCTTGATAAAATGAATCCTGCATATGTTGACGACAGACGACAGACGGTAAACGGTCTTTATGCCATAGGCTCAGGCGGACTTTTAGGCGTGGGCTTCGGCAATTCACGACAGAAGCAGCTTTACATTCCCGAGCTTCATAATGACTTCGTTTTTCCCGTTGTGTGTGAAGAGCTTGGCTTTCTCGGTGCTGCTGCAGTTATAATCCTCTTTGCCTTTCTTATTTTCAGAGGCTTCAAAATTGCAAAAGAATGTAACGATTACTTCGGCTCAATGCTTGTTATGGGCGTAATGATACAAATCGGTCTTCAGGTGATTATAAACATCGCCGTTGTAACTGACCTTTTCCCGAATACAGGTATGGGTCTTCCTTTCTTCAGCTCAGGCGGCTCGTCAATTATTTCTATACTGATGGAAATGGGCTTGGTGCTGTCGGTTTCAAGAAGATCAGCCATAGAAAAGAAGTAAGGTAAAGATATAATTTAAGGAGAGATAAAAATGAAAATTCTTTTTGCAGCCGGTGGTACCGGCGGTCATATTAATCCCGCACTTGCAGCAGCAGGGGAAATCAGAGAAAGATATCCCGATGCAGAAATCCTTTTTGTAGGTGCAAAGGGTAAAATGGAAGCTAAGCTTGTGCCTGACGCAGGCTTTAACCTTAAAACTATAAGAATTGCAGGCTTTCAGAGAAAAATCAGTATTGAAAATATTTTCAGAAATATCCTTGCAATTCTCTATCTTATTCTTTCACCCCTCAGTGTAAGAAAAATAATCAAGGATTTTGCTCCTGATGTTGTTGTAGGCTTTGGCGGTTATGTAAGCGGTCCCGTAGTTCAGATGGCTGCTAAAATGGGTATTCCCACTGCAATTCACGAGCAGAACGCTTATCCCGGTGTAACAAATAAAACTCTTGCAAAAACCGTTGACAGAGTTATGCTTACAGCTGAAGAGGCAGAAAAGCACCTTAGTCCGAAGAATCCTCCCGTTGTAACCGGTCTTCCCGTAAGAGGTGAAATGCTCAGAGCAGACAGAGAAAAAAGCCGTAAAGAGCTTGGAATCAGAGATGATCAGAAGCTTGTGCTTTCAATGGGTGGCTCTCTTGGTGCTCTTACAATCAACAACGCAATGGTTGACCTTATAAGCCAATATCACACAAACGATAACCTCTATTTCCTTCACGCAATGGGTCAGTACGGCTTATGGGTACCCGATAAGCTTAAGGAAAACGGTGTTCAGACTGAAGGCAAAAATGTTGAAATACGTGAATACATAAGTGATATGGACAGATGTATGTCTGCTGCTGACCTTGTAATCTGCCGTGCAGGTGCAAGCTCACTTTCTGAGCTTCAGGCTCTCGGCAAGGCTTCGATTCTTGTTCCATCACCCAATGTATCGGAAAATCATCAGTTCCATAATGCAATGGCTCTTGTGAATAAGGGTGCAGCTCTTGTTGTTGAAGAAAAAGATCTTACCAAAGAAAAAATGGCTGAGCTTTTTGAAAGCCTTATTTTCAACGATGAAAAGCGTCTCACAGTTGAAGCTAACGCAAAGGCAATGGCAGTTATGGATGCAAAAGAAAAAATTGCAGATATCATCGTTTCACTTGTAAAATAATAAAGAAAAATCACACTTTTTCACTCTTTTGCATAAGATAGGGTGAAAGGTGATGGTGAAATGGGCAATATTATAATTAACGGCGGCAAAAGATTAGAAGGAGAATTAGCTGTTCAGGGTTCAAAAAACAGCTCTCTTCCTATACTTGCCGCCACTGTTCTTGTTGACGGAATAAGTGTAATTCATAATTGCCCCGCACTGTCTGATGTTGACGCAGCAATAAGAATACTCCGACATCTCGGCTGTAAGGTAAAAAGAGAAAACAGCACCCTTATTGTTGATTCAAGGAATATAAGCTGCAGCAGTATACCCGAAAAGCTGATGCGTGAAATGCGATCTTCAATTGTCTTTTTAGGCTCAATTCTGGGCAGAACAGGCAAGGCTGAAATGACCTCGCCCGGTGGTTGTGAAATCGGTCTCAGGCCTATTGATCTTCATTTAAAAGCGCTCAGAGCCCTCGGTACGGAAATAGAAGAAAACGCAGGCTCAATTTCCTGCAGGAGAGTAAAAAACGAAGGTGCAGTAATCAGCCTTTCCTTTCCCAGTGTTGGAGCAACGGAAAATATAATTCTTGCTTCGGCACTTTCAAAGGGCAGAACAGTCATTCACAACGCTGCAAGAGAGCCCGAAATTCTTGACCTTGCAAGGTTTCTCAATAAAGCAGGCTGCAGAATCAAGGTAAAAAAAGAGGGTACTGTTGTAATTGACGGCACAGAAAAGGCTTCTTCACCCGAGCATAGGGTAATGTCAGACAGAATCGTTGCTCTTACCTATATGTCTGCTGTAGGTGTAGCAGGGGGAGATGTGCTTTTAAAAGATACCGACACTTCAGCTTTCTTTACGGTTTTACCCGTTTTTGAAAGTGCAGGATGCCTTCTTGAATGCACCGACAACACAGTGAGAATCAAAATGAACCAACGGCCTCACAGTGTGCGTGATAT
>JAFOXT010000276.1 GCA_017425745.1 Clostridia bacterium
AATTGAAGAGCTTATTGAAGCTTGTGTAACTGACACACAGAACATCAATATCAGAATTGATGAAATCCGTCAGGGTATATCTGAGCTTGAAGAAAAGTGTGCAAACGCAGGCAGCGAAGAGGCGGTGCTCCGTTCTTCAATTGAACATAACAACGATACAATTGAGCGTATTACAAGAGATATCAGCGACTCAGAAAGCAGCCGTAAGGAGCTTCAGAGAGAAATTGATGCTGAAGACAAGCTTATCGCTCAGATAAAGAAAATCAGAAGCGAAAAGGAAGCTGAGCTTAAAGAAGCCAACTCAGAGCTTCAGAAAATGCAGAGCGAGGGTGGACTTATTGCCGAAAAGGCAAGTGAGCTTTCAGAGAGCATTACAGATTACACAAGAGAGCTTTCAGACAGCAGAGTAAAGCAGTCAACAGCTATGTCCTCAATGCAGGAAATCCGCTCAAGAGTGGAGGTTATTGACCAGCTTATTTATTCCCGTCAGGAAAGCGTTGATGCACTTTCTCAGGATAAGGCTCAGAGTGAAAAGAAGCTTGACCACTGCGAAAAGGAAATTGAAGAGCTCAGTTCATCAGTTAAAGAAAAAACTGCCGTTTACAAGGAAAAGGACGAAAAGGCAGATAAGCTTAAAATTACTCTTGATGAAAAAGCCTTTGAGGTACAGAGAGTTTCTTCAAAAATTAAGATGCTCCGTGACCTTGAAAAGAATATGGAGGGCTACTCAGGAGCCGTTAAAAAGGTAATGAAGGAGAGCGAAAAGGGTGCTCTTAAGGGTATTCACGGCACAATTTCTCAGCTTATAACGGTAAAAAGCGAGTACGCAGTTGCAATTGAAACTGCTCTGGGCAACTCCATTCAGAACATTGTTACAGAAACAGAAGAGGATGCTAAGAACGCAATTTATTTCCTTAAAAAGGAAAACGCAGGCCGTGCAACCTTCCAGCCCGTTTCATCAGTAAAGGGCAGAGATTTTGAAGAAAAAGATCTTGACAAAACTGCAGGCTATGTGGGAATTGCAGATAAGCTTCTTTCCTACGATAAAAAGTACAGTGAGATTATTTCCTCACTTTTAGGTAAGGTTGTTGTATGTGATAACCTTGACAACGCTGTGGTAATGGCTAAAAAATACTCCTACAGCTTCAAAATTGTAACTCTTGACGGTCAGGTTGTAAATCCCGGCGGTTCACTTACCGGTGGTTCAGGCGGCAAGGGTACAGGTATCCTTACAAGAGGCACAGAAATTGAACGCCTTAAGGAAAAGGAAAAGCTTCTTTCCGAAGAGGGTATGAAGCTTACAAAGGAATACGACGAGCTTCTTGTTGAGCTCAACAGACTCAGCGGTGAGCTTGAAAAGGAAAAGCAGAACCTCAGCTTTATGGGTGAAGAAAAAATCCGTCTTGAAGGTCAGCTTAATCTTGTTCTTGAACAGTATCTTTCAGCAAAGAGCGCTCTTGACAGCCTTAAGGAAGAAAAGAATAACTCCGACGAAAGAATTGCTGAATTTGAAAAGACATATAACGAGGCAAAGGAAGAAGGCGACAGCCTTACAAGAAAAATTGCCGATGCTGAAGCTGAGCTTTCACTTCTCGGTGAAAAGAGAAGCGAGCTTACTCAGAAGCGTGAGGAGCTTTCAGCAAAGATATCAAGACTTAACCTTGATATCCATGTAGGGGCAAAGGAGCTTTCTTCAAGAACAGAAGCCCTTAACCTTCTCAAGGCTCGTATTCTCAGCCATGAGGACAGAGACAGAGAGCTTGACAGCGAAATTGAATCAATTAAGGAAAAGAACAGACAGATTGAAAAAGAAATTGAAGAGCTCCGCAATCTTTCAGTAAGACTCAGAGAGGAAACTCAGAAGTCAAAGGAAGAGATTGTTTCTCTTCAGAAAAAGCGTGGCGAAACTGACGAAAAATCTGCTTCACTTCGTGTAAAACAGCGTCAGAAGAGCGACGAAAGAGAGAAAATCAGCGGCGAAATTGCAAGACTTGAAGAGCGTAAGGCAGTTATGGTGAAGGACTACGACGACACCGTAAACAAGCTCTATGACGAATATCAGCTTACAAAGCGTGAGGCTGAAGCAGTTACAGAAAAGCCTGAGGAGCCGAGAAAGGCTCAGCAGAGACTCCACGAATTAAAGAACTCAATCAGAGCTCTCGGCAGTGTAAACGTTTCTGCAATTGAAGAATATAAAGAGGTTAAAGAACGCTACGAGTTTATGAATGCTCAGGTAACTGACGTTGAAAAATCAAAGAAAGAGCTTCTTAACCTTATTGATGAGCTTACCGATAAAATGAGCAAGCAGTTCCGTGAGCAGTTTATTAAAATCAACCAGAACTTCGGTGAAACCTTCAGTGAGCTCTTCGGCGGCGGTAAGGCTGAAATTATTCTTGAAGACCCCACAGATGTGCTTGAAAGTAACATCGACATCAAGCTTCAGCCACCGGGCAAAAACGTAAAGCGACTTGACTCACTTTCAGGCGGTGAAAAGGGACTTTCAGCAATTGCTCTTCTCTTTGCAATTCTTAAGGTTAACCCTGCACCCTTCTGTATCTTTGACGAGGTTGAGGCTGCTCTTGACGACGTAAACGTTTCAAGATATGCTCAGTATGTAAAGAGAATGACAGACAACACTCAGTTCATTCTTATTACTCACAGACGTGGTACAATGGAAGAAGCTGATGTGCTTTATGGTATTACAATGCAGGAGCAGGGCGTTTCAAAGCTTCTTGAGCTTAAGGCTGCAGAAATGGTTAAAAATCTCGGCATTTCAGAATAAGAAAGGTAAATTACTATGGGTATTTTTTCAAAGTTCGGTCTCGGTCTTAAAAAGACAAGAGACGTAATGAACAACAGAATAGAGGACGTTCTCGGTGCATACGAGGAAATTACAGATGACTTCTACGATGACCTTGAAGAAGCGCTCATTATGGGCGACATCGGTATGCAGACAGCAACAGACATTGTTGATGCACTCAGAAAGCGTGTAATCAAGGGCGACGTAAGAAACCCCAAGCACGCAAAAATGATTATTTCAGAAATTATTGCTGAAATGATTGACGGCGGTGAGGATATGGGCCTTATTACAATGCCTTCAATTATCCTTGTAATCGGTGTTAACGGTGTTGGTAAAACAACAACAATCGGCAAGCTTGCCGCTATGTATAAAAAAGAGGGCAAAAAGGTTATCCTCGGTGCTGCCGATACATTCAGAGCGGCTGCAATTGAACAGCTTGAGGTATGGGCTGACAGAGCAGGTGTTGAAATTGTTAAACACAAAGAGGGTGCTGACCCTGCAGCAGTTGTTTATGACACAATCAGCGCAGGTGTTGCAAGAGACTGCGATATTATTATCTGCGACACAGCAGGCAGACTTCACAACAAGAAAAATCTTATGGACGAGCTTTCAAAAATCTACAGAGTTGTAGAAAAAGAGCTTCCCTATGCTGACCGTGAAATTCTTCTTGTGCTTGACGCAACAACAGGTCAGAACGCAGTAAACCAGGCAAAGGAATTTATGAATGTTGCCGAGCTTACAGGTATTGCACTTACAAAGCTTGACGGTACTGCAAGAGGCGGTGTTGTTCTCACAATCAAAAACGAGCTTAAGCTTCCCGTTAAGTTTATCGGTGTAGGTGAGCAGATTGACGACCTTCAGCCCTTCAGACCCAAGGTTTTTGCAAAGGCACTTTTTGAAGACACAAGCACAAACTTTGAGGACGAGGAATAAGAATGAAGATTATTATTGCAACTCATAATAAGCATAAGCTTCAGGAAATGAGCCGAATTCTTTCACCTATGGGCTACGAGGTAGTAACTGACCGCGACCTTGGAATTGAGCTTACAGATGCAGAAGAAAACGGCAAAACCTTCCTTGATAATGCGAGAATAAAGGCAGAGTCAGGCTGCAAGGAAAGCGGACTTCCCTGTATTGCTGACGACAGCGGACTTTGTGTAGATGCCCTTGACGGTGCACCGGGTGTGTTTTCAGCAAGATACAGCGGTGTTCACGGTGACGACGACGGCAACAATAAAAAGCTTCTTTCAGAGCTCGACGGTGTGCCCACAGAAAAAAGAACTGCGCACTTTGCCTGTGCAATCTGTGTAAGCTTTCCTGACGGCAGTGAGGTAACTGCAACGGGTAAGTGTGAGGGCTACATCGGCTATGAAAAGAAAGGTACAAACGGCTTCGGCTATGATCCTCTCTTTATGGTAGGGGACAGAAGCCTTGCCGAAATGACGGCTGAGGAAAAAGATGCAATCAGCCACAGAGGTAACGCACTTAAAGAATTACAGAAGATTTTACCGATAGTATAATCCGGAGGTAACTATAATGACAGGTAAAGAAAGAGCAGCATTCAGAGCTGCTGCCAACCATCTTGAACCCCTTTTCCAGATTGGTAAAGGCGGACTTTCAGATGCACTTATCAAACAGACAGATGACGCTCTCAGAGCAAGAGAGCTTATAAAGCTTAAGGTTCTTCTTGAATCTTCACCTATTACTACAAGAGAAGCTGCAGATGAAATTGCAGCAGCTGTGGGTGCTGAGGTTATTCAGGTAATCGGCGGCGTTATTGTGCTTTACCGTGAAAGCCCTGAGC
>JAFOXT010000277.1 GCA_017425745.1 Clostridia bacterium
AACGCTCCCGAGCTTGCTCCCATCTGGGAACTCATGGAAGCTGTTGACAGCTACATTCCTACTCCTGACCGTAAGGCAGATCTTCCCTTCATCATGCCCGTTGAAGACGTATTCACAATCACAGGTCGTGGTACAGTTGCTACAGGTAGAGTTGAAAGAGGTCAGCTCAAGACAGGTGAAGAAGTTGAAATCGTTGGTCTTACAGACGAAAAGAGAAAGGTTGTTGTAACCGGTATCGAAATGTTCAGAAAGATCCTCGACTATGCTGAAGCAGGTGACAACATCGGTGCTCTTCTTCGTGGTGTTCAGAGATCGGAAATCGAAAGAGGACAGGTTCTTGCAAAGCCCGGCTCAATTCATCCTCACACAAAGTTCCGTGGCCAGGTTTACGTTCTTACAAAGGATGAAGGCGGACGTCACACACCTTTCTTCAACAACTACAGACCTCAGTTCTACTTCAGAACAACTGACGTTACAGGTATCATCAAGCTTCCCGAAGGCGTTGAAATGTGCATGCCTGGTGATAACGTAGAAATGGACGTTGAACTTATCACAGAAATCGCTATCGAAGAAGGTCTTCGTTTCGCTATCCGTGAAGGTGGCCGTACAGTAGGTTCAGGCGTTGTTACAGCTATCAACGAATAATCTATAAGGCTTGTCCTTTCAAAACTAATAAGTTTATGGCTGCTGCACGAAAGTGCGGCAGCTTTTTTCATTAGCTTTTTAAGTAAAAAAATCAGGTGTTGCAAAAGTAGCACCTGATTTTTGATTTTCAGTTTTGTGTGTTATGCGGGAAGCTCGCTTTGTTTATACACGGGATCATTCTGTGATAATAAGTCTGCGAAACCGGTCTGAGCACCTCTGAGTCTCATAATCAATCTTGAAAATCCGGGCACGAGAAGATAGGGAATATCACCGTCTGCACCTGCGTTCCAGCACTTTGAAGCAAAATAATAGCAGTTGAAAATAGGATCCCAATGGTTTTTATATGCTTTCATTTTGTTGGTTACCTTCTGCAGTTCATCGGCAGTAAGCTCTTCACTGACGCCTAAAGGTGCACGGTAATGTTTAAGATCCTGTTCAAGGTTATAGTAAACACCTGCGCCTCTTGGCCCTTCAGTACCAAAGCAGCCTACAGAAACATCATCGTTAGCAGGAACTTCATATCTGCCGACCATTATAGGCTCATCTGTAAGATTCTGAAAATACAGAAATACGTGGCCTATACCTGTTTTTTTACTCGTTGCATTGCAGTACCACATTCTGACAACCTTTTCATCGTCTGAGGCTGATGCAAAAAGCACTGTTGTTGAGAACAGCATTAAAACTGCGAGGATTGCTGCGATAATTTTTTTCAATTCTGACACTTCTTTCTTTGTTTTTTATATCAAGGCTTTATAAACGCCTTTTTATACAGATTAATTATTAATCAGAAATCAGGAAGATGCTTCTGAATTCTTGATAAGCAAAGCTTTATTTTTAAGAGCTTCTTTGTTGTTTTCGGTTTTGTTTTCAATTACTTCGTTCAGCAGTAGTTTGAGACATTTTCCTATTTCTGCTCCTTCAAAGCCCAACTCAGCAAGGTCATTTCCGTTTATGGAAAGAGATTTAAGAGTAAAGCAAGGCTTTTCTGAAAGAACTTTTCTTGCTATGCTTTCAAGCTTGTCAAAATGCTCTTCTCTGCTATGAAATTCAGGCGCAAGTCCTTTTGTGTCTGCACGTTTAAGCTCAATAAGGTCAAAGAAAAGCTCCTCACCGTATTTCGAAAGCTTCTTTTTTATAACAACCTCATTTTCCTCTATAGGGGCATCGTGAAGCTTGATGAGCTTAACAACCTTATCCTTTGTTTTGTTATCAGATTTAAGCCTTAAAAGAGCTTTTTCGGCCTTTTCGGCACTGATTGATGCATGGGAGTAAAAGTGACCTATACCGTCTTTATCAATGGAAAAACAGTCGGGCTTGCCACAGTCGTGCAGAAGAGCAGAAAACCTGAGATGGGGCAGTGCTGGTGCATTTTCAACCACCACCGCAGTATGCTCAAGCACATCATAAATGTGATGAAAATTGTGCTGCTCAAAGCCCTTCATAGCCTTGATTTCAGGCAGTATAACAGAGAGGATTTCACTGTATTTCAAAAGTACTTCCTTAATGTTTCTTCCACACAGCATTTTGGAAAGCTCAATAAAAACTCTTTCCTTTGAAATGTTGTTCAAAAGGCTTTTGCATTTGAACATAGCTTTTTCGGTTTCTTCGTCAATTGAAAAGCTGAGCACAGAAGAAAACCTGAGTCCTCTGAGAATCCGTAGTGCATCTTCGGTAAAACGGGTTTCCGGGTTTCCCACACAACGGATTATTCTCTTTGCAATGTCTTCTTTTCCACCGAAAGGGTCAACGTAGCCAACCGATGGATTGTACGCGATGCTGTTGACTGTAAAATCGCGTCTTGAAAGATCGTCTTCAATTTTTTCTGCGAAAGCAACCTCGTCGGGATGACGGCAAT
>JAFOXT010000278.1 GCA_017425745.1 Clostridia bacterium
ACCCTTGCAGTTTACGGTAAGGTCAAAGTTACCGTGACGAGCAAAAAGTGTAAGCATATGATTAAGAAAACCTGAGCCTGTATTAATTTCAGAAACACCTTCACCGTCAAGATTAAGCTTGAGACTGATGTCTGTTTCTGCAGTTGTTCTGATTATTTCTGCGCTTCTCATTTTTCTTCCTCCATAATTGATTTAACTGTTTCAAGAAAAATATCCATCTGATCTTTTGTACCGATTGTAATACGGTTGAACTGACAGATTCTTTCACTTGTAAAGTGTCTTACGAGAACACCTCTGCCTTTAAGCTTAAGGTAAAGCTCATTACCGTCAATTTCATTATGCTTCGCAAAAAGGAAATTTGCCTTTGACTCAAGAACCTCAAAACCGAGCTTTAAAAGTTCTGCTCTTGTATATTCACGCACTTTTTCAATTTCCTTGCATGCATTCATATAATACTCGTCCTCTCTGATGCAAGCTGTGCCCGCAATCTGTGTAAGACGATTTATATTATAAGGGTTAGTTGAATTTCTGATAAGCTCAAGGTCAGCTATAAGCTCTTTTGAAGCAAAGGCAAAGCCAAGTCTTGCGCCAGCAAGTGAACGCGATTTTGAATAAGTTCTGCACACGATAAGGTTATTGTATTTATCAATAAGACTGAGTGCAGATTCAGCCCCAAAGTCAACATAAGCCTCGTCAATAAGAACCACATTATCAGGATTGGATCTGATAATATCTTCAATTACGTCAAGTGTAAGAGCAATACCTGTGGGGGCGTTGGGATTAGCGATCACAACAAACTTATTGGTATTCTTGTAATCCTCCGGGTTAATTTCAAAGCTCTCTGTAAGCGGAATTGCATCATACTTGATATTATATAAATCACCGAAAACCTTATAAAAGCCGTAACTTATATCAGGAAAAACCGTACCGTTTACATTGCCGTAAAGCATAAAAGCAAAATTAAGAATTTCATCTGAGCCGTTTGAAAGAAAAACGTTTTCAGTTTCAACCCCGTATCTTTCAGCAACTGTTTTCTTGAGAATTTTACACTCGGGGTCACTGTAAAGGTTAAGCTTTGCAACCTCCTCAGCGTTCACCGAAGAAATTACAAGCGGTGACGGCGGAAACGGTGATTCGTTTGTATTAAGCTTTATATACTTTTTATCCTGAGGCTGTTCACCGGGAACATACTCTTTTAAAAGCGAAAATTTACTGTCTCTGAATCTGCTCATTATTCTTCCTCAAATCTGATAGTTGCACTTTTTGCGTGTGCTGTAAGGCCTTCTTTTTCTGCAAAGAAAGCAACGTCATCAGCAACCTCTCTCAGTGCATCTGCAGTGTAATATGTAAACTGTGATTTCTTCACGAAGTCATCAACTGAAAGCGGACTTGAAAATCTTGCAGTTCCGCTTGTGGGAAGTGTGTGGTTGGGACCTGCGTAATAATCACCGAGAGCCTCAGGACAATATCTTCCCATAAATATACTTCCTGCATTCTTAACGCTGTCAAGATAATCAAAGGGGTTGTCAACGCAGAGTTCAAGATGCTCAGGTGCAATTTCATTTGCAGCTTCAATTGCATCCTTAAGATTTTCGGCAACAATAATTTTGCCGTTATTATCAATTGAAGCTCTTGCAATTTCGCTTCTGAGAAGCTGAGGAATCTGCTTTTCAAGGCTTGCACTTACCTTTTCTGCAAGCTCGTAGCTGTCTGTTACAAGAACTGCGCTTGCGTTTTTGTCGTGCTCAGCCTGTGAAAGAAGATCAGCAGCAACAAAATCAGGATTGCTGTTACCGTCAGCAACAACCAGAATTTCGCTGGGGCCTGCAATCATATCAATTGAAACAAGACCGAACACCTGTCTTTTTGCTTCAGCAACAAATGCATTACCCGGGCCTACAATTTTATCTACCTTAGGTACTGTTTCTGTACCGTAAGCAAGAGCTGCAACCGCCTGAGCACCGCCAACCTTAAAAATTCGGTCAACGCCAGCAATTTTAGCTGCAGCAAGAATTACCGGATTAACCTTTCCTTCGGAATTGGGAGGTGTAACGATGCAGATTTCCTCGCAGCCTGCAATCTTAGCAGGAATTGAATCCATAAGAACAGTTGAAGGATAAGCCGCTGTACCGCCGGGCACATAAAGTCCAACCTTTTCAATAGGTGTAATCTTCTGTCCGGTTACAATACCGTTCTTTTTATTGAGTACAAAAGAAGTTCTTACCTGATTCTGATGGAATTCTCTGATATTTTCAGCTGCTGTTTCAATAATTTTAACGAATCTTTCTTCAACCATACCGAAAGCTTCATCAATTTCTTCCTTAGTAACTTCAAGAGCAGTAAGGTCAGCCTTGTCAAACTTTTTGCAATATTCAAAAAGCGCTTTATCGCCGTTGGCTTTTACATTTTCTATAATATCGGTAACGATGTCAGAAACATCAACCTTTTCAGAGAGTCTTGAAAAGAACTCTTCTTTATTGACTTTGTTGTATTCTAAAATCTTAATCATTATTTATTCCTCACAATTTCAGAAAGACATTTTGTAATCAGGTCAATTTTATCCTGCTTGAACTTATATGATGACTTATTTGAGATAAGTCTTGCACTTATAGGAACAATAGTTTCATAAGGCATAAGGTCATTTTCAAGAAGAGTTTTACCTGTTTCAACTATATCCACAATAACATCGGAAAGTCCGAGAATAGGTGCAATTTCTATTGAACCGTTAAGGTGGATTATGTCAATGTCACGGCACTTTTCACCGTAGTATTTAGCTGCAATATTTGAAAACTTTGTTGCAACCTTAAGAGTTCTTGATGTATCATCCTTAAAGCCTTTTTTAGCTGCAACAGCCATTCTGCATTTACCGATATCGAGGTCAAGAAGCTCATACACGTCAGGTGAATATTCAAGGATAATATCCTTACCTGCAACACCGATGTCAGCAGCACCTCTTTCAACATAAATTGCAACATCAGAGGGCTTTACCCAGAAATATCTTACGCCCTTCTCTGCATTTTCAAAAATAAGCTTACGGTTATTTTCCTTAATAGACGGACATTCAAAGCCTGACTGCTCAAACATCGCGTAAACCTTTTCGCCCAATCTGCCTTTTGGTAAGGCAACGTTAATAAAGTCCATATTATTCACCCTGCCCTTCTCTTAAATCAAGAAGCTGTCTGTAGGTTATACCATCACCGTTTTCGTCAGCAATCTTGACTTTTTTGCCGTCTGATACAAACTGATTTGCAGCCTTAAGAACAACTGCAGGGTCTGTAGCTTTATTTTTTATAATAAGACAATCGCAATCATATTCACAGTCGCTTTCGTTCATTCTTTCAAACATATCAACATAAACTGCAAAGCCGAGAGCACCTGAAGCCTTACCGATTTTCTTCATAAGCTTGTCATACTGACCGCCTGAAAGCACAGTGGCAGGTATGCCCTTTATATAACCTTTAAAAATTACGCCACTGTAATAGTTTACATCATCAATAATTGAAAAATCAATATTAACATTTTTCATCATTCCAAGAGCTGTCAGCTTATCGCAAACAGTTGAAAATTCAGAAAGCGAAGCACTGATGTTCTTGTCGTATGAATAAGGAGCAAAAGCGGTTTTGAAATCAGCTGCAGATTTATAAGTGCACATAAGCTTGGAAATAAGGTCGTATGCACCTTCTGAAAGCTTGCCGTTTTCCTTCATGGAAAGAAGCTGAGAAAAATTCTTGCCCTTTATATATGTAAGAATCTCTTTTTTCTCGTCATTTTCAATACCGATTGTTTCAAAAACTGCACTTACAAAGCCTGCGTGTGAAAGGTCAAGAATATAATTATCGTTAATAAGCGCAAGACTTTTTACAGCAAGACAAACAACCTCTGCTATTTCGTATACACCGATATCACCGATACACTCAAGACCTGTCTGAGCAATCTCTTTAAATGAATTTGTACCGCCTGAAATACGGTAAACATTTTCATCGTAATAGAACTTATTTACTGTTCCTTTAACATCAGTTACATTCTTGATAATGGAAAGTGTAACGTCAGGCTTAAGAGCCATCAGTCTTCCGTTGGTGTCGGTAAACGTTATAATTGAATCAGAAATAAGAAAATCCTTATTTCTTACATATAAATCATACTCTTCAAATTTGCCCATCTTGTATCTCTCATAACCGAAACGGCTATAAAGTGAACGCAGAGCAAATGAAATTTTCTCTTCACTTTTTAAAATACTGCTGTCAAACATCTTATGCTTCCTCTTTTAAATTTTCTATTGCTTTTTTATATCCGCCGTTGCCGTAATTAATACATTTTGCAACTCGGCAGATAGTCGCCGTACTGGCTCCGGTTGACTTGTTGACATCAACATAGCTTTTTCCTTCGCTGAGAAGACAAGCAACCTCAAGACGCTGCGAAATTGCCTGCATTTCCTGAATGGTAAATATATCGTCAAAAAAATCACGACAATCCTCAAGTGAATCGAAGGACATTACCGCTTTATAGAATTTTTGAACTGCTTTTTCATCAAGCTTATTCAACATAATCACCCTTTATCGTTTTATCGTGTTAGCATTCTACCACAATAAAGTGTTAAAGTCAACCCCTATTATATAAAAAATTAAGCCGTATTCAAAGTTAAAAGTCGATGAATACGGCTTTTCTGTTTTTATTCTTCGCTGTTATTTTCGGTTTCTGTTGATACTTCACTGCTTTCAATTGCAGGAGCTTCTTCAGCAGGCTCCACATATTCGCCTGTCATAAGAAGCTTGAACACATCACCGTCTGCTTTTTCGTGCTTGATAAGATACTCAGCAACTGCACGGAGCTGATCCATATTTTCAGTAAGAATCTTTTCGCAACGCTTGTAAGCATCAGTTACGATGCTCTTGATTTCAGCATCAATTTCAGCAGCAATTGCTTCTGAGTAAGTTCTTGATGAGCTGAAATCTCTGCCAAGGAAAACTTCATTATGTGAAGAACCGTACATTACAGGTCCAAGCTCTTTGCTCATACCGTAACGGGTAACCATTTTTCTTGAAATTTCAGTTGCTCTTTCAATATCGTTGGAAGCGCCTGAAGAAATATCACTGAGAGTAATTGCTTCAGCAACACGTCCGCCAAGAAGAACAACAAGCTCGTCGAGCATTTCACCCTTAGATACATAAGACTTATCTTCTGATGGAAGCTGCATTGTAAAGCCGCCTGCCATACCTCTCGGAATAATTGAAATCTGATGTACGGGATCCTGTGAATCAAGGTGGTAAGCAGCAACAGCATGACCTGCCTCGTGGTAAGCTGTAAGCTTCTTTTCCTTATCGGTAATCTTATGAGATTTCTTTTCAGTACCAACAACAACCTTGATTGTAGCCTCTTCAATTTCTGCCATTGTAAGAGCCTTCTTCTTTCTTCTTGCAGCAAGAAGAGCTGCTTCATTAAGAAGATTTTCAAGGTCAGCACCTGTAAAGCCAGCAGTAGTTTTTGCAATAGTTGAAAGGTCAACATCGGGACCAAGTGGCTTGTTTCTTGCGTGAACCTTAAGAATTTCTTCTCTGCCCTTGACATCAGGATGTCCCACAGTAAGCTGACGGTCGAATCTGCCCGGTCTTAAAAGTGCAGGGTCAAGAATATCGGGGCGGTTTGTTGCAGCGATAATAATAACACCTTCATTTGCACCGAAACCGTCCATTTCAATAAGGAGCTGGTTAAGAGTCTGTTCTCTTTCGTCGTGTCCGCCGCCCATACCTGCGCCACGGTGACGACCCACAGCATCAATTTCATCAATGAAAAGAATAGCAGGAGCGTTTTTCTTAGCCTGTTCAAAAAGGTCTCTTACTCTTGAAGCACCGACACCCACATACATTTCAACGAAGTCAGAGCCTGAAATTGAGAAGAAGGGCACACCTGCTTCACCTGCAACAGCTCTTGCAAGAAGTGTTTTACCTGTACCCGGAGGGCCCACAAGAAGTACACCCTTGGGAATTCTTGCACCAAGCTCATTAAACTGCTCGGGTGATTTAAGGAAATCAACAATTTCTGCAAGCTCAGCTTTTTCTTCGTCTGCACCTGCAACATCCTTAAAGGTTGTCTTTCTCTTTTCATCCTTGCCAAGCTTGACTCTTGCTTTACCGAAGGAAAGTGTACGGTTGTTTTCGTTCATTATATTCTGACCCATTCTGCGGTAGAAATAGAACATAAACGCAGCAAGAATAATTGTAAGCAGAACTGTCGGCAGCATACTTGCCCACCAATAGTTGTTTGCTCCGCGTATATAGTCATACTTTACGGGTGAATCAGGATTTTCAATATTATACTGTGTAACCGCATTGTGGATATCGTTAAGAAAAATATCAACATTGGGTACTGTATAAGTTTCTTTCTTTCCTTCTTCGGTTGTTTTAAGCTTATATTCAAGAACACCGCTTGAAAGGTTAAGTGAGTATTCTGTAACATCGCCTGAAACAAACTGCTGTACTATCTGATAGTACTTGGGAGGCTCTTTCTTGTTCTCCTGACCCACAAAATATGAAAGTGACAGAATAAGAAGCACGGGAATTATAATGTAAAGCAGATTCCCCCACTTCTGGTTATTCTGCTTGGGATTCAGATTATTGTTCAATATATGGTCACTCCTTTATTTAGTGTAAACTTCCGGTTTAAGAATGCCCACAAAAGGCATATTACGGTACTTTTCGTCGTAGTCAAGACCGTATCCGACAACAAATGCATCAGGGATTTTTGCACCGGTATATTTAAGCTGAAGCTCAACTTCTTTTGCACGTCTGTCGGGTTTATCAAGCAGTGAACAGCATTCAACGCTTTTCGGATTTCTTGCTTTAAGAACCTTTGTAAGCTTCTCGAGGGTTCTGCCACTGTCGAAAATATCTTCAACTATGAGAAGATCATAGTCCTGAATATCATATTTAATATCATAGGTGATATTAACAACACCTGATGTTTCGGTTGACGCACCATAGCTTTTTGCAGCCATAAAGTCAATTTTGCAAGGAATTTTAATTGCCTTCATAAGATCGGACATAAAGCAGACTGATCCCTTAAGCACACATATAAGAAGAAGGTTCTTATCCTTATAATCCTCATTGATTTTATCGGCTATTTCTTTTACAAGCTTATCAATATCTTCTTCGCTTAAAAGTATTTCTTTAACATCGTTTATCATAATTTAAGCCCATCCTTTATTATAACATAAACTTCATCTGAGTCCGCTTTTTTTATATAATTGCCGTCAATTCCCACACCTTCAACCCAGACAACATTTTCGCCGTCTCTGAGCACTGCAATTCTGCTGCGCTCTTCAGGTGGAATTTTCATTTCATTAAAAAGCTTTTTAAGACTTTTAGTAATCTTGCGTTTTCTGAGATATATTCTGTCGCCATCTGTTTTTGAAGAAAAAACAAGGTTGCCCTTTACTTTAGAAATATCAATACCGTAACCTTCGTCAGTTTTTGAAAGCTCAAATCTTCCGTATGGTGTTTCTGCTGAAAAATTCAAAACCTCTGCTGACCAATTTTCATCAGCCTTTTTTAAAGTGCAGAACTGAATTATATCACTCTCAAAAGAAATATACAAGTCTTTTGAAAGCTCAATACGATTATTTTTAATTAAAATTCCGTCTTCACAAAGTGCTATATGTCTGTGTTCAACGGGTTTAGTCATTTTTCCTTCCAGCATAATTCTGAAAGCACGCTTTCTTACAGCAGGATGCGCTTCAATAAAGCAGTCCTTTCTGTAGCCACCATTGAACTCAGAATTTTTCATAAGCTTCATAGCTTCTTCTTCAATGAAGTCACTCTCTTCCCTGAGAATTTCTCCTGTTTTAGCAATTGATGATGCGTAAGAAGGGTTGATTTCAGCAAATGCAGGAATTACTATATGCCTGATATAGTTCCTGCTGTAGTCGTTTTCAAGATTGGTGCTGTCCGTAACATATGGAATATTATTATCAAAGCAGTATGCTTCAATTTCCTCTCTTGAGCATTCGATTAAAGGTCTTATAATATTCGGCTCTCTTTTTGATGAAATACCTGAAAGCCCTTTCGAGCCGGTACCTCTGATAAAATTAAACACTGATGTTTCAACTGAATCAGAAAGACTGTGGGCGGTTGCAATTACATCACAATTTGCCTTTCTGAAGCATTCATAACGCACCTTGCGTCCGCATTCCTCTTCGCTGAGACCGAGCTTTTTACTGAGTAAAGGAATATCCTCGTCGAAAACAAGAAGCTCAATTCCGTTTTCTTTGCAGTATTCCCTTACATGATTTTCATCACGCTCAGCCTCTTTGCCTCTGATATTGTGGTTGATATGAACAGCTTTGACAACTATATCATACTGAACCTTTAATTTAATTAAAATATCCGTAAGACACATTGAATCAGCACCGCCTGAAAGTCCGACTGCTACAGTCTTGACACCTTCAAGCATTTTATGCTTTTCAATTGTACTTTTAACCTTACATATCATTTCTGATTGTCTCCAGATTTGTGAACATTGTGTAATCACCGTTCCATGCAACCTTAACGGTTGTTGTGGGACCGTGTCTGTTCTTTGCGATTATGAATTCCGCTTCATTTACTGCAGGTCTGTCTTCATCAGGCGCTGCATCGTCTTTTTCAGTAGCATAGTATTCATCTCTGTAAAGCATTATAACAATGTCTGCGTCCTGCTCGATTGAACCTGATTCTCTGAGGTCAGCAAGCTGAGGTCTGTGAGACTTTCCGCGGCCTTCAGTGCTTCGTGCAAGCTGAGCAAGAACTACAACGGGAATGTTAAGATCCTTTGCCATAAGCTTAAGGTTTCTTGTGATTTCAGATACTTCCTGCACACGGCTTTCAACTCTTGAGCCGCTTTTCATAAGCTGAAGGTAGTCAACAAAAACTGCGTCAACGTCACGAAGTCGTCGGATTCTTGACTTCATTTCAGAAACGGTCATATTTGATGTATCATCAAAATAAAGCTCGCAGTTGCTGAGAAGAGCTGTTGCTGTTGCAAGGTTAGCCCATTCCTGACCGCTGATATCACCGGTACGCATCTTTGTGCTTTCTACTCTTGCCTCTGTTGAAAGAACTCTCTGAGCAAGCTGCTCCTTTGTCATTTCAAGAGAGAAGAAAAGAACTTTCTTTTTGCCCATCATAGCAGTGTTTCTTGCAAGGTTAAGCGCAAGACTAGTTTTACCCATAGCGGGACGGGCACCGATAATAAGAAGGTCAGAACGGTTCAGACCTGTAATAGCTTTATCAAGATCTGTAAAACCGGTTGTGAAGCCCTTATACTTGTCTTTGTCGGCAGAGCTGAGCTTCTGAAGCTTATCATAAACCTCGTTAACAATAATATCACCGATTTTTGAAGGACCCTTTGTAACACGGCCCTGTCTGATATCGTAGATTTTCTGCTCAGCTACCTCAAGAAGCGAATCAGCCGGCTCACTTGAAGTTGTTGCATCAGAAATAATATCCTTTGAAACATTAATAAGTGATCTTATGTAATACTTCTCACGAATGATTTTGGAATACGCTTCAACATTTTCAGTTGACGGTACAATCTGTGAAAGAGTAAGAAGATACTGCTTTCCTGATGCATCGTCGTATACCTTGCTTGATTTAAGCTTTTCAAGTATTAAAAGCGGATCAATTTTACTACCGAGAGCATCCATTTCCTGCATAATTGTAAAAATGGCTCTGTGCTGAGGCAGATAAAAATATTCCGGCTTTACGAGAAGATTTACCTGAGTAATGCAGGCGGGATCAAGCAGGATTGAGCCGAGCACAGCCTGCTCAGCTTCAAGGGAGTACGGCATATTAACTTCATCAATAGAAGCAAAAGTATTTACTCCGTCCATTTTTTTCACCTCGAAAAAATTATTCTCCTACCATTACAAAAAGCTTTGCTGAAATGCCTGTGTAAAGCTTCACTTCGAATTCAAAGGTACCGAACTGCTTGATGTCATCAACAACAATCTTTTTCTTGTCTACCTTGATACCGAATTCGTCAGCAATCTTTTCGCTGAGCTCCTTTGATGTTACTGAACCGAAAAGCTTACCGTTTGCACCGGCTTTAGCTGTAATTTTAATGGTTTTGCCTGAAAGCTTTTCTGCGTTTGCCTTAGCAGCTGCAGTTTCAGTTGCAATTTTATATTTTTCAGCCTGCTCACGATTCTTAAGCTCTGACATATTCTGAGCATTTGCTTCAACTGCAAGGTTCTTCGGGAAAAGGAAGTTTCTTGCATAGCCGTCTGAAGCGTTTACAAGCTCACCTTTTTTACCTAAACCTTTTACATCCTGTTTTAATACAACTTTCATTTTGTTTACCTCGCTTTATATTTTTCTGAAATAATTATCAATTGCTCTTTTAAGACGTTTTATTGCGTCTTCCGTACCGCAGCTCTGAAGCTGACAGGCAGCCATTGTCTGATGACCACCGCCGCCGAGCTCCTCCATAATGAGCTGAACATTGATTTCGCCGTACGATCTTGCCGAAATATTGGTGTTAGCTCCGTTTTTATAAAGAACGAAGGAAGCTTTCACACCGTCAATATTTATAAGCTCATCAGCTGCCTGAGAAGTAACAAGTCTTATATTAGGTATATCACCGTCAGCTGTTGAAATTGCACAGCTGTTATAGGTTTCTGCCTTATCGATTATTGCGTTTCTGTGCTTGAACACATCAATATCGCTTGAAAAAAGTTTTTTACATTCCACAGTGTTAGCACCGCGTTTTTTAAGATAAGCTGCCGCCTCAAAGGTTCTTACACCTGAACGGATTATGAAGTTTCTGGTGTCAAGCATAATACCCGTAAGCATAGCCGTCGCCTCAGATGCATCAATGATATCTCTGCTGTCAACATACTGAGAAATTTCAGCAACCATTTCGCAGGCTGAGGAAGAATTCGGCATATGATAAAACATTACTGTATCTTCAATAAAATCAACAGCTTTTCTGTGGTGGTCAATAACCATAACCTTTTCACAAGCCGAAACAAGCTCAGGACATTCCGTAAAATCTCCCCTGTGGGTATCCACAACAATAAGAAGTGTGTTCTCTCCAAGGAACGACATTATATGCTCAGGAGAAATAAGCACCTTTTCATCACACTCATAGATAAATTTTTCAACAAGTGTATAGGCAAGAGTGTTTTTAAGATCTATACAGATTTTTGCGTCCTTACCAAAATGCTTTGCGATTGAATACATTCCCACAGAAGCTCCGAAGGAATCAAAATCGGAATATCTGTGGCCCATAATAATCACATTTTCACTGTCCTGAATAATTTCCGAAACAGTTTTTGCAATAAGTCTGGATTTTACTTTATTTTTCTTTTCAAATCCTGCAGTAACACCGCCGTAGAATCTGTACTGTGCATCGTGCTTGATAGCAACCTGATCTCCTCCACGACTCTGAGCCATATCAATAGCCTGACGGGCAAAATTATTGGCATCAATCAGATTGTCAGCCTTTCCTATGCCCATAGAAAGCGTTATATCAGCAGATTTACCGCCGTAGGAATACTCACGGATCTGATCAAGAATATTGAATTTATCGCTTATCATTCTCTGCAAGTTTTTTTCCTCGGCAAAAATCAACATTCGTGCGTTAGAGAATTTTCTGCAAAGAGCGCCGTATGAAGTTGCCCAATCATCAATGATCTGCTCAAGCTGACCGAAAATTGAGGCACACTCGCTTTCTTTGAATTCATTATAGATTTCATCGGAATTGTCAAGTACGGTTAAAATTACCGAAGGTCTTGAATCATAGTAATCCTTCTCAGTAAGGCGAAGCTTTGTTTCATCAAAGAAATAGAGAAGAAACACAATTTCATTTTCAAGATTAATAGGGCTTGAATAAACTGAAAAATAAAGATTTCCTACTCTTACTCTCGCACCGTTTCCGAGAAAAATTTTGTCAAGACTGTTCTTTTTGAGTATCTCTCTGATATTTGAATCACTACAGCCGATGTCTACAGAAAAGGTTTCAGCAAATTTTTCGTTAAACCAGACAATATCACCGTTTTCTTCAACAACACTGCATGCAACTGCAAGGCTTTCAAAAGCCTTACCCTCTTCAAAGTTAAGCTCCTCTGACACAGTTTTAACCTTGTTAAGAAGCTTGGATTTTTTATTTCTAAAATACAGATACTTTCCTGCGGCCGTTAAAATTACAAGCATAATCTGAATCAATCCCAATGGAAGATTCAACGTCATAACATAAACGCTTAACGCAAAAGCAATTACAAGCGCAGGAAGTGACGCATCATATATTTTCCAGATTTGTTTCATAATTTATATCTCCATAATAATAGGAAGAATCATGGGACTTCTCTTGGTTTTTTCATACATAAGTCTTGAAACATCATCACGGATACGGCTTTTGATTGTGCCCCAATCATAAATTTTTCTGCTGTGACAACGCTCAAGAGTTTCAAGTGCCGTTGCTCTTGCCTGACCGATAAGCTCTTCAGATTCTTTTACAAAAACAAAGCCTCTTGAAACAATATCAGGTCCCGATACAAGCTCACCGCTTACTGAATCTATTGTTGCAACAATTATTATGATGCCGTCTTCTGCAAGATGCTTACGGTCACGAAGTACAACTGAGCCCACATCACCGACACCGCTGCCATCAACAAAAATCTGACCTGCAGGAACAGTTGCAGTACACTTGATGTACTCGTCGCTCATTTCAACAACCTTTCCGTTGTCGGCAAGAACAATATTCTTCGAAGAAATTCCTACAGATTCAGCAAGACCTGCATGCTTCTGAAGATGCTTCTGTTCGCCGTGTACGGGAATAAAATATTTCGGCTTTACAATGCCGAGCATCAGCTTAAGCTCTTCTCTGCAAGCGTGTCCCGAAACGTGAACATCGTACATTTTTTCATATACAACCTCAGCACCGTGCTTCATAAGCTCATTGACTACTCTGCTTACGGTTTTTTCGTTGCCGGGAATCGGGTTAGCTGAAATAATTACATAGTCATTTGGTCCGATTGCAACCTTACGATGGTCTGAAAAAGCCATTCTTGTAAGTGCAGACATTGGCTCACCCTGACTGCCTGTTGTAATCAGCACAATTTCATTTTCAGCGTACTGATTTATCATATCAAGCTTTATAAGTATTCCTTCAGGAACATCAAGATAACCAAGCTCTGAGCTGACAGCAACTACATTTTCAAGGCTTCTGCCTGAAAGCGCAACCTTTCTGCCGTAGGTTTTTGCAACGTTGATTATCTGCTGAACTCTGTGAATATTAGAAGCAAAGGTAGCTACAATGATTCGTCTGTTTTCAGCCTTTCTGAAAAGCATTTCAAAGGAATCGCCAACCTTGCTTTCGCTTTCGGTATATCCGGGACGCTCAGCATTAGTTGAATCGGCCATCATACAGAGGACACCCTCTTTACCGATTTCAGCAAATCTTGCAATATCAATCATTCCGCCGTCAATGGGAGTTGTATCAATCTTAAAGTCGCCTGTATGCACAATTGTACCTGCGGCACATTTGATTGCAAGCGCAACCGCATCGGGAATTGAATGGTTCACGTGGATGAATTCAACACTGAATTTTCCGAATTTAACCGTATCACCGGGCTTTACAACGTTAAGCTTTGCACTGCCGAGAAGACCGTGTTCTCTGAGTTTACCTTCTATAAGACCGTTTGTAAGTCTTGTGCTGTAAACGGGAATGTTGATTTTCTTAAGAAGATATGCAAGTGAACCTATATGGTCTTCGTGTCCGTGTGTAATGCATATACCTTTGACTTTATCAGCATTTTTTTCAATGTATGAAAAGTCGGGAATTACAAGGTCAATACCCGGCATATCCTCGTCAGGGAAAGCAAGACCGCAGTCCACGAGAACAATTTCATCCTCATATTCAAAAAGAGTTATGTTTTTGCCAACTTCATTAAGTCCGCCGAGAAAAGCAACCTTGACAGGCTTCGGAGGCTCGGGCTTTTTTTCAGGCTTAGATTTTGCAGGTGCAGTGCTCTTTGAAAGCGCACCCTTCTTCTTTTTATAATAAAACGGTTTATTTAACTTTCTTGATTTCTGAGCAGTCTGTTGTTTCTGATTATTCTGCTGTTTTGAATTCTTGCTCTTATTCTGAGCGTTCTGCTGATTTTTGTTGTTTTGTTTCTTGTCACTCATTTATTATATAATTCACTCCTTATCTGCCAGAAAAACAGCTTTTTTCTGACTTTATATTTATGTATATACGAAATCAGTTTCATAATAATATATAATTACCCATAGTAATAGTATTATAACATATAATACTATTTTTTCAGCTTTATGTCAAGAAATATCAGTACATAAAAAAGTGCAGACACAACTTTTTGCGTCTGCACTTAAAATTGTTAATCGTAAAGCTCTCCTGAAAGAGAAATACTGCTTTCAGAATGGTTATCATAAATATGCTTTCCTAAATCAAGTCTTGAAATTTTGTGACCTGATGTACGCTTTGAAATTTCAGGCGGTATCATATAGCCTTCACCGTACCATCTTGAAAGATAGCCTTCAGCATCATTCACACCTGGGAATTCTGAATTTTCAAACATTACGGGTTTACTGCCCGTTGCCCATTCGGCAGGAAATGCACCTTTTTTAATGTAAAGGCCTGTACCGTCAAGTAAAAATCTGCTGCTTTTACTTTTCTCAAGACGGTGGCCGGCGGGATCAGCGCCCTGGCTCTTCAGGCTGTCGATGGTGGTCTCCTCGTACCACTCCTTCAGCTGACCGTCATCGCCGATCTCGATGGGGCCCTTCAGGTTGGCCTGGTTGGCCTTCCACTTGGCGACCAGATCAGCATCCACGCCCAGAGTCTCGGCGGCGATGATGGCATCCTCATACAGCTGCCATGCCAGGGACTGCTCGTAGGTGTTGC
>JAFOXT010000279.1 GCA_017425745.1 Clostridia bacterium
AAGCCTGATATTCCGTAAAACAAGACAGACTTCTGTAATTCCCACAGTACTTCTCGGGGTTGCAGTTGCCTGTCTTTTGTTGTTTGTTTCAGATTTATCCTATAATAAGGCGCTTGAAAGCAAAGGAGAGAATTTAATTGTTACGGGTACAGTTTCAGAAGTGCCCGAGTTCAACAGAGAAAACGGCAGACATTACTGTGTGATAAAGCTAAGTGAAATTTCTGGCGAAAAGGTCAGCGGTAAGCTGAGAATGTCCTTCAGTGAAACAAAAGACGACATAAACCATAGTAGCTTTAAAATCGGGGACAGGGTTGAATTTACGGCAACGGTTTATGAAACCGGAGAAAATAACGAAAGCACAAAGCGTTATTTCAGAAGTCAGGGAATAAATCTCGGTGCATATAAAATACGTGATGTCAAAATAAAAAAGCCGATTATACGAGGAATTTACTACTATGCTACTGCACTTAAGGTGAAGGCTACGGATATAATTCTGAAGCACTTCAGCGGTGACACAGCAGGGCTTATGATTGCTGTGCTGACAGGTGAAAAATCTTATATCAGCGACCGTTTTTATGATTATACCCGTTATTCCGGTGTATCTCACCTTATGGCAGTTTCGGGTCTGCATCTTTCGCTGTGGGTATTTATAGTGGGTGCTATGCTTGAAATAAAAGGGAGAAAAGAGAAGCTTCCCTATATTGTAATGCTTTTTGCTGTACTGTTTATGATGAATTTTGCATCTCTTTCGGGCTCGGTAAAGAGGGCAGGCCTTATGACTATTCTCTATCTGACAGGCAAAATTCTCGGTAAAAACGCAGATGCACTGAACTCTCTTGGCTTTGCGCTTACGGCAATAGTTTTACATAACCCATATGCAGTTTACGATGTAGGCTTTATGCTGTCGCTGTTTTCAACACTCGGTATTCTTGTTATGGCTTTTCCACTGAGTAATATACTTCTCAAACGTCAGAAGACTATTCTGGAGGGATCTTTAAAGCTGAAGCTTATTACTGCTGTTGTTGAAAGTCTTCTTGTTAGTTTTTCGGTTGCAATTTTCACCTTGCCTATAACAACTTATTATTTCGGATACATTTCCTCGGTTTCAGCAGTGACTAATCTGATAATTCTGCCATTCTGTATGCCTTTAGTTGCAATTACAGGGCTATTTTCAATGTGTTATTCGCTGCCTTTTGTGTCAACAATTCTCGGTGTTGCAGGAAGATTTCTTGCTGAATTTATAATAAAGGTTGTTTCTTTTATGGGGTCGCTCAGCTTTGCGAAAATTCACCTTGATTATGATTTTCTTTTTCCGTGTCTGATTCTTGGCGGTGTTGTTTTATTCCTGCTTTCAGTGCTGAAAAGCGAAAGAATTAAAAAGTTTATGGCGGCAGCCTTTGTGCTGATTTTCACAGTATGCTTTATCAGTGAGTACAGAGAAAAGCTGACCCGACATAAGGTTGAATATTTCTCAGATAACTGTTACCTTGTATCTGTAAAAGACAAGGGCGTTCTTGTGGGGCTTTCGGGAGATTACTATATCTATGAAAACATCTGTGACCATATTGAAAGAACGGGTATTAAAATTGAAGCGGTTTTACCGGATAATGACGCAGAATATCTCAATCTCAACTATGCCGAATATGAGCTTGGTGCAAGTATAATAGAGAACGATTGCAGAATCAGTCTTTACGGTGCAGTGGAGATTGAAAGAAAAGACGGAAATGTTTTACTGCTACCTTGAAAAAGATAGGCAGATAGTATATTATAGAGAAGAAAAAATTTATTCAGGAGGAAAATATGTTAGTAAACAAACAGACAAAGCTTAAAGAAATTATAGCAACTCCCGCAGGTCACGATATTATTATGAAGGCCTGCACATCAATGGGGCTTCCCGGTGATATTCTCGCAAAAGGTCCTCTTTCAAATCTTACCCTTGAGAGTCTTAACAAGATTTCAATGGGTAAAATCGGTGATGATTTCATAAATTCTATCATAGAAATTCTTAACAGTGAGCCGGATGTGCCTCTTATGGATGATGCTCCCGTAGAAAAGAAATGGTGGAAAGAGGCTGTATTCTATCAGATTTATCCTCGCTCCTTCAAGGACAGCAACGGTGACGGCATCGGTGACCTTAAGGGAATTATTGAAAAGCTTGACTATCTTAAGGCGCTTGGTGTTGATGCTATCTGGTGCAGTCCCATTTACGATTCACCTAACGATGACAACGGCTACGATATCCGTGATTACAACAAAATTATGGAAGAATTCGGCACAATGAAGGATTTCGATAAGCTTCTTAAGGAAGTGCATAAGCGTGATATGAAGCTTATTATGGACCTTGTAATCAACCATAGCTCAGATGAGCACGAGTGGTTTGTTTCTTCTTCAACCGACCCCGAATCTCCCTATAAGGATTACTACATCTGGCGTGACGGCAACGGCGATAATCCTCCCAACAACTGGGACAGCATTTTCTCAGGCTCTGCGTGGAATTATTATCCTGAAAGAAAACAGTGGGCACTTCACCTTTTTTCAAAAAAGCAGATGGATTTCAACTGGGAAAACGAAAATCTTCGTAAAGACCTTTATAAGATGGTCAACGGCTGGCTCAAAAAGGGTGTTGACGGCTTCCGTCTTGATGTAATCAGCTTTATTTCAAAAACAGACGGTCTTCCCGACGGTAACGATGCAATCGGTGCTCTTATGGGTACAAAGGGCGTTGAAAAATACTTCTACGGTCCCAGACTTCATAAGTATCTGAAAGAGCTTAACGAAAACTGCTTCAGCAAGTTTGATGCTTTCACTGTCGGCGAATGTCAGGGTACGGGTATTGAAATGAGTAAGCTTATGACAGGCGATTACAGAAATGAGCTCAGTGTGGTTTTCTCCTTTGATCACGTTGAAAATCCCGGTAAACAGCGCTTCAGTGTTTATAAGTATGACCTCAGACCTATGGCTAAGGAGCTTGTTAACTGGCAGCTTAATTACGGCAACCATTGCTGGCCTACAGTTTTCTTTGAAAACCACGACCTTACAAGAATGACCTCAAAGGTTTGCCCTGAGGGTTATTTCAGAGATGAAATGTCAAAGCTTCTTGCAGTTATGCAGATGACCTTCAAGGGCGTTCCCTTTATTTATCAGGGTCAGGAGCTCGGTATGACCAACGCCAATTTCAAAAGTATGGAAGATATCAGAGACGTTGAAGCTATCAATTATTACAAGAAAATTACCGAAAAGGGTACTGCACCCGGAGAAGCTTTCAGAGATATCAGAAACGGCTCGCGAGATAACGGCAGAACTCCTATGTGCTGGACAAGTGAGAAAAATGCAGGCTTCACAACCGGTACACCTTGGATAAAGGTAATTGACGGCTATGAAAAAATCAATGCAGAGGTTGAAGATAAAGATCCGAATTCAGTTCTCAACTTCTACCGTAAAATGACTAAGCTCCGCCATGAAAACAGCACACTTGTTTACGGTGAATTCAAGCTTGCAAGGGAAAACTGGAAAAATGTTCTCTCTTACTACCGTACAGATGAAAACGGTACATTCTTTGTTGAGCTTAATCTTACTGCAAAGCTTCAGAATAAGCCTGTATGCACAAACGGCTTCACTCTTGTTGCAACAAACGTAAATGCAAAAAGAAGTGATAAGCTTCTTCCCTTTGAGGCTAACGTTTATAAGCTGAGATAAATTTAAATTGAGCAGTGATTTATCACTGCTCATATTTTTCACCCTTTCAAAATAGTTATATAAAAACGAAAGGGGAATACATAAATGAAATTTAATCTTATGAAGCTATCAGTGTTATTCTTGTCTTTTTCACTGCTCACTGCCTGCACACAAAGCCGTTTTATGGATCTCGGTGGCTTTGTGTATAACTTCAATCGTGTGTCTGATTATGAATTTGTTTTTGATTATGTTTATATCTATAAAGATGATTATGATACTCTTTATGAAATTTTTGTTG
>JAFOXT010000037.1 GCA_017425745.1 Clostridia bacterium
CCTGAGATAATTGCTCTTGATGAAGTGGGCGATGAAAAAGAAATTGATGCTATAAGACTCGCTGTTAATACGGGAGTAAAGTTTATTCTTACTATGCACGCTTCGGATTATAACGAGCTTCTTCACCGCCCGCAGATTCAGAGACTTATTGAAACCTATTCATTCAATAAATTGGTTATGCTGAAAAAGGAGCCGATAGGAGAAATTGCTGCTGTTTATGACACAAAGGAGCTTTATGATGAAATTATCAGGTGCAGGAATAATCTGGATTTGTCTGACTGCTACGGGCTTCAGAATATGGAGATTGCTTAAAAGCCGCATTGATTTACTTGAAAAAACAGTGAGTCTGATTATTAATCTGAAGGTAGAGCTTTCTTACCGTAAAGAGGTTGTTGCAAATCTTATCAGAAGACTTTCATGCAATTCAGCTTTGAAAAATCTTGACTACCTTTTTATGTGTGAGAATTATATGCAGCAGGGCAAGGATTTTCCAATGGCGTGGAAAAAGGCAGTGAGTGACAGTAAATGTCCCTATTCTGAAAAAGAGAAGCTGAAGCTTTGCGCACTCAGTGAAATTTTGGGCACAGCTGATACCGAGTCACAGCTTACAATGCTGAGTCTTTACGAGCAGTATATGAAAGATTTTTTGAATAAAGCAGAAAGGTGTCAGAGTCAATACGGAAGACTGAGTCTTGTAATGGGATTTCTTTCAGGCTTTGCCGTATTTATTCTGGTGCTTTGAGGGAGGCAAAATGGAAATTGACGTTATATTCAGAATAGCAGGAATAGGTATTATAGTTGCCATAGTAAATCAGCTTCTTTCAAAGGCTGACAAAGGTGAATATACAGTCTTTATAACGCTAAGCGGTGTCATTATAATAATTCTTACTCTGCTTCCTGAAATCAGAAACCTGATGAATATTCTGAAGGAATTGGCGGAGCTTTAAAATGATAATTAAAATTGCAGCTGTAGGTCTTGTGGTGTGTATTACGGCGGTTCTTCTGAAGAATTTACGGGGCGAAGCAGTTTTACTTCTTGAAATGGCGTTTGCGGTTATTACTGTTATTTTTCTTGCAGACAAGCTGTTTGATGCATCAGAAAAGCTCAGAAGCTTTTTGGGAGAAAGCGAAACTGAAAGAGTTATTTTTTCTGCATTGATGAAGGGTGCGCTTATCTGCCTTATAACCAAGCTGTCTTCAGACACTGCAATTGACAGCGGTAACCGTCTGGTGGCAGATATAATTGATTTTTCGGGAAGGGTACTGCTTCTTTCAATTGCTTTTCCGTTTTTTGAAAGTGTGATTGAAACGGCAACAGCATTTCTGCCATGAAGAAAATCCTTTTCTTTATTGCTGCACTGTCAGTGTTAATCAGCATTTCTGTGCTTTGTGTGTCAGCTGAAAATGAGTATGAGCTAAGCGCCTTGGAGGATGAAGTCAGGGAAGGACTTTTTTCTGCAATGGAAGACGATGTTGTAAAAGCTCTTGATGAAATAGGAATAACCGATTTTGACTTTGCTTCTGTATATAAGCTTTCCTTGGGTGAGGTGCTGTCTTACTTTACTCCTGAAATAAAAGAGAAGGCTCAGAGTGTAATGAAAAGCTTCATCAGGCTGTTTCTGGCGCTTACACTTTTTATGGTGTTAAGCACCTTGCCTGTCGGTGAGAACGAAAAGACATTCAGTATTCTTCTGACGGCTTTGGTTGCTGTGCTTGTTTTACCGTCTTTACACGGAATAATTGCTCCTGCGGTTTCTGTAATAAAAATCAGTAATGCCTTTATTGTTTCCTACATACCTGTTCTTACTCTTATACTTTCCTTTTCCGGAAACGGAATGAGTGCAACGCTTTTCAACACCTCTGTTGTGGGTATATGTGAAGTAATGTCTTTTCTGATTAGCGGAGCTCTTGTTGATATGGTCGGCTGCTTTATCTGTGTTGTTACTGCGTTTTCAATGAATGACAGCTTAAAGGCTTCACGAATTATCGCTTCAGCAACAAGGCTTTTTAATCTGCTTATAACCTCTTCGGGAGCATTGCTTTCAGGAGTTCTGACAGTGAAAAATGTAATGGCAGTTTCTGTTGACAGTATGTCTGTAAGAGGAATACGCTTTATTCTTTCAAGCTTTGTTCCGGTTATAGGCTCTTCAATCAGCGAAGCATATTCCTCAGTTCTCGGAAGTATCAATTTAATTAAGGGCTCTGTTGTATTAATAGGCATTCTTGCTGTTGTTATTATTAATGTGCCTGTTATAGCAGAGATGCTTTTATATTATCTGTCATTTTCTGTGCTGGCTTACTTTTCTGAAATAAGCTGTTCTGAAAGCACAGCAAATATTTTCAGAATGAGTGCTGCGGTAACAAGAATTTTTCTTGCACTTATAATATTTCAGATGTTTATTCTTATAATTTCAACAGGTCTTGTGCTGACCATCAGAAACGGATAGGGGAAAATGGAAAAGCTTACATTATGGATTAAAATCAGTTCTGTATCTGCAATCGTGTCAGCAGTAATGTCAGGTGTCCTGCCTGAAAGCAAGCTTAAAAAGACGTATATAAGCCTGTGCAGTATGCTTGTGTTGTTTTCTCTTTTTTCAGCTTTTGTTTCGTTTGATGCAGAAGAGTTCAACGGTTTTATGAATGAAGAAGAGATTAGTAATGTGCAATCAAAATCAGATGAGCTGTTAGTGGCAGAGGGTGAAGGTATTATAGAAGCTTTTATTTATGACAAGCTGAAAAGTGAAGGCATTGAAGCAAGAGTCAGATGTACGCTGACTGGAGCAGATGGTGAATCGGATTTATGTAATTTTACAGTTTACGGAATGTTTGACGACGGCGAGAAGAGAGAGATAATGAGAGTGATAAAAGAAAATCTGAAGGAGGTAAACGAAGTGATTTTTGTTGCTGAAGCTGATGAATAGTGAGAAGCTTACAGAGTTTATAGTTAAGCTTAAAAAGGATAAAAAGATAGCTCTGATTATTTTTACTGCAATTTTAGGAATGCTTCTTATTCTGTTTTCAGGCACGCCGTCAGAAAAAACCGAAAAAGCAAGTGAAAGTAAAACAGAAGAAATGATTGAATGGGAAGAAAAGCTACAGAAGCTTCTTTCCGCTGTTGAGGGTGCAGGCAGGGTTAAGGTTATGATAACCTATGAAACAAGCGATGAGGAGGTATTTGCGTATAACAAAGATGAAAGCTTCAGAGAAAACGAAGAAAAATTCAGCAGTGATTATATACTTGTTGAAAATAACGGAAGTGAAACGGGACTTAAGCTAAAGACAGTTTATCCCGAAGTCAAGGGTGTTGCCGTTGTTTGTGATGGTGCAGATGACCCGGTTACAAAAGAGCAGATAATTTCAGTTATATCAGCTCTTTTTGATATAAGCACAAAAAATATCAGTGTGGTAAGCGCTGAATAACGGAGGTAACTATGAGCCTATTAATCAAGAAAAAACAAATTCTTGCTGCAACGCTTGTAATAGCACTTGTTGCGGCAACGGGAGTAAACTGGTATTACTCACAGTATATGACCGGTGAAAGCATAACAGACACAACAACAGAAAGGGTAAGCGGAAATCTTGGCGATTCTCTTCTCGTTGCAGGAACAACTGCTTTAAGTGAGGAAACAACTGCTTCGGTGCAGGAAAATCCGGAAAAGTATTTTATTGAAGCAAGACTGAAACGTAGTGAAACTGAGGATGAAATTATAGATAACATTGAGGATATTCTTGAAAATGTAAACCTTGATTCTAAATCAAAAGGGGACATAACAGGACTTCTTTCCGAGTATACTGAAAATCTTAAAACACAGACTGATACAGAAAATCTTATCAAAGCAAAAACGGGAAGTGAATGTATTATAATTATAAATGAAGGAAAATGTCAGGTGGTTTTGGAAAAAAATACACTGAACGAAACTATTATTCTGCAAATTACGGAAATTATTGAGAAAAATACGCATATTTCTGCAGAAAATTTAACAATAATTGAGCTAAAATAGTTGTAGGATTTAAATTTTGTGGTATAATAAACTGAATATATAAAATCAGGCAGTCTGACTACGACTGTTACAGGAAGGAAAAAATCCTATGACAAGGCATGAATCAAGAGAATTAGCGTTTATTCTGATTTTTGAAAAAAGCTTTCAGGAGGATGTTACAATAATTGAGCTTATTGAATCAGCTCTTGAGCTTGAGCTTTTCCCTGCAAACGCTTTTGCTGAAAATCTTGCGCGAAAGGCTTATGATAATCTTGAGGAAATTGACAGACTTATTGATGAAAATCTTGTAAGATGGTCTGCAAAGAGAATTTCCAGAGCTTCAAGAGCTGTGCTCAGACTTTCAGTTTGTGAGCTTCTTTTCAGCACAGATTTACCAGTTGGCGTAATTATCAATGAGGCTGTTGAAATTGCAAAGAAGTATGCAACAAAGGAAGATGCTTCATACATCAACGGTGTGCTTGCAACTGTTGCAAAAAAGCTGGACAGATAAATGGCATACTTAGGTATTGATACAAGTAACTATACAACCTCGGTTGCTTTATACTATCCTGAAGAAAACAGAATTGTGCACCGAAAAAAGCTCTTGCCCGTAAAAGAGGGTGAAAAAGGTCTGAGACAGAGCGATGCGGTTTTTCATCATACAGTTCAGCTTCACGAAATAACTGAGGCGCTTTTCAGTGAAGTAAGTCCGTCTATTGACGCTGTGTGTGCTTCTGCTTTTCCGAGAATGGCAGAGGGCTCTTATATGCCTTGCTTTCTTGTGGGACTCAATACGGCAAAAATTCTTTCAACCGTACTTAAAAAGGACGTGAAAATTACTTCTCATCAGAACGGTCATATTGTGGCTGCTCTTTACAGCGCAGACAGACTTGACTTACTAAAGGAAAGATTTATTGCTTTTCACGTTTCGGGCGGTACAACTGAAGCGCTTCTTGTTGA
>JAFOXT010000280.1 GCA_017425745.1 Clostridia bacterium
AGTGCAAAATGCAAAATAACTGACGAAACTTAAAAGTGACAGGAAGGCAGGGAAATCTCTGTCTTCTTTTTGTATAGAAAAATATTATTTTTATATAGAAAAAGCTTCTGAATTGTGATATTATTAACCTGAGGTGAGTTTATGACAAACCGATATCTGACAGAACAGGACAAAAAAGAAATATGCAGTTGGAAATATGAGAATGAATATTCAATCTACACTCTCCCCTCATACGAAGAGATAAAAAAACTGCAAACAGGTTTTATGAACCCTGAAAAAGAAAATAACTACAGAGCTTTTTTAACAGACGATCAGATTGTAGGATATATCAATCTGATGGAAAAAGAAACCGAAGTTTTTATCGGTATAGGTGTGCACCCTGACTGTTGCGGACAAGGCTACGGAAAGAAAATCCTTGATGAATCAATTATAATTTCAAAAGAGCTATATCCGGACAAGCCTCTGTATCTTGAGGTTCGCACGTGGAATAAAAGAGCAATTAAATGTTATCAGAGTGCAGGTTTCATAATAGACGGTAACGCCTTTGAGCGTACAACCGAAATCGGAAAAGGCATATTTTTCAGAATGATAAAGATATAATTCGTCGCAAAGCGACCCATAATTTTGCATTTTGCATTCTTCAACGGAGTTGATACAATGACTAAAACAGGTTTAATGAGCAAATGGTTTATTCCCTACTTCAAAAAGCACAAGGCGGTGCTTATGCTTGACCTTTTCTGTGCAGCGCTCACAACGGGCTGCGAGCTTGTGCTTCCTATGATTGTGCGTGAAATTACAAGCATCGCCACAACCGACCTGCAATCGCTCACCCTTGAGCTTATTATTAAAATGGCAGCGCTTTACACAGTGCTGAAGCTCATTGATATGGCGGCAGGCTACTATATGTCATACATAGGTCACTGCATGGGTGTTAAAATTGAAAAGGATATGCGTGAAGACTTGTTCTCACATCTTCTTACTGCACCCTTCAGCTATTTTGACAAAACCAAGGTTGGTCAGATTATGTCGAGAATCACAACTGACCTTTTTGATATTGCTGAATTTTCCCACCACTGCCCCGAGGAGTTTTTTATTGCAGGCATCAAGGTTGTAGCATCATTTGCTGTGCTTTCCTCAATCAATCCCCTGCTTACGGTTTCAACCTTTATTGCAATTCCCCTTATTTTCTACGGCTCTCGCTATTTCCGAAAGAAGATGCGTTCTGCCTTTAAGGAGCGACGTGTAATTTCAGGTGATGTTAACGCAAGCACAGAAACAACTCTTCTCGGTATCAGGGTTGTAAAATCCTTCGGCAGTGAGGAAATTGAAAAAGAAAAATTCAACCGTCACAGCACCGACCTTGCAAATATTCAATCAGATTCCTACAGATATATGGCCCGTCTCAACTGCGTTACAAGAATGTTCGACGGTCTTATGTATGTAATTATGATTCTTCTCGGCGGCTACTTTCTTATTGCAGAGAAAATCACCGCTGCCGATATGACTGCATATCTTCTCTATATCGGTATGCTTATTGCGGCAATAAAACGAATTGTTGAATTCACCGAACAGTTTGAAAAGGGTGTTACGGGCATTGAACGCTTCAGCGAAATTATGGAGCTTCAGAGTGAGGACGGCTACGGCAAGAAAGAAGAATTATCCTCCGTTGAAGGCAGAATTGAGCTTTCAGATGTAACCTTCAGCTATGACAGTGACAAAGGCGACGTGCTTGAGCACATCAATCTCAAGGTTGAAAAGGGCGAAAATATTGCAATTGTAGGCCCCTCAGGCTCAGGTAAAACCACACTTTGCAGTCTTCTTTCACGCTTCTATGAGCTTAAAGACGGTAAAATCACCATTGACGGAAAGGATATAAACGAGCTGAACCTTCTTTCTCTCAGAAATGCAATAGGTGTTGTTCAACAGGACGTTTACCTTTTCTCAGGCTCGGTTATTGAAAATATTCTCTACGGCACGCCCAATGCCACAAGAGAAATGGCAATTGAGGCGGCAAAAAAAGCAGGCGTTCACGATTTCATCGAAACTCTCCCTCAGGGCTATGACACTTATGTGGGTGAACGAGGCGTAATGCTTTCAGGCGGTCAGAAGCAGCGAATCAGCATTGCAAGAGTGTTCGTAAAGAATCCGCCAATTCTCGTTCTGGACGAAGCAACATCAGCCCTCGACAACGAAAGTGAACAGCACATCAAAAAGAGCCTCGCAGAGCTTACCAAGGGCAGAACAACCTTTACAATTGCTCACAGACTTTCCACAATCAGAAACGCTTCAAGAATTATTGTTCTCACAGAAAACGGCATTGAAGAGGAAGGCAACCACGAAGAGCTTATTGCCAAAGGCGGAA
>JAFOXT010000281.1 GCA_017425745.1 Clostridia bacterium
GAACCGCTCTCTAACCTTGATGCAAAGCTTCGTGTTCAGATGCGTAGTGAGATTTCCAAGCTTCACAAAAAGCTTCAGACAACTTTTATTTACGTTACACATGACCAGACAGAAGCTATGACAATGGGTTCAAAAATCGTTGTTATGAAAGACGGTGTTATCCAGCAGGTTGCAAGCCCTGTTGATATCTATAACGAACCTTGCAATGTTTTCGTTGCAGGATTCATCGGAAGCCCACAGATGAACTTCATCAATGCAACATTGGTTAAGGAAGATGCAGGGGTTTACCTCGTTAATGACGGTATGAAGATTAAGCTTCCTGAGGGTAAGGCAAGCCGTCCTGAACTTAATGACTACTTCGGCAAAGAAGTTATCGTTGGTATCAGACCTGAAAACATCTATGATGATGAAGCTCACATCGCTGCACTTGCTGATTGCAAGATTTCTGCAGAGGTTACACACACAGAAATGATGGGTGCTGAAACATACCTCTTCCTCGACGCTTGTGCAACTCAGGTTGGAATGAATCTTCTGTAGCAGTCGTAAGCCCATCTGGGGTTGCCTGACTTCTTAGCCATAACTTCAACAACTTCTTCGTTGAGGCCGAGGTTAAGGATTGTGTCCATCATACCGGGCATTGATGCACGAGCACCTGAACGTACTGAAACAAGAAGAGGTCTTTCGAGGTCGCCGAACTTCTTGCCTGTGATTTCTTCCATCTTTTCGATGTTAGCCATGATTTCAGCTACGATTTCGTCGTTGATCTTACGACCGTCTTCGTAATACTGTGTACATGCTTCTGTTGTGATTGTAAAGCCCTGGGGAACAGGGAGGCCGAGATTTGTCATTTCAGCGAGGTTTGCACCCTTACCGCCGAGAAGCTCTCTCATAGTGCCGTTACCTTCTTTGAAAAGGTATACCCATTTCTTAGCCATTGGAATCTCCTCCTAGATAATTAAAATTCCGGGAAAGCATAGGATATTTTTGAACGCTTTCCTACTGATTACATATTTTAGCAGATAATTTCAAAAATGTCTATAGCTTTTTTTAATATTAGATGGAATATTTAGCTATCTTTTTTGTAAAATTATGACATAAAGTGTGCCACACCAAAAAATATATGTAAAATTTTTATTTATATATAGAAAAAGGCGGGGATATATGGTATTATATTAAACTGAAATACGTGTGCCCTGATGTGGCTTAAGGTACGTCAAAGGTAAGACTTATATAATTCAGTTGAAAATAAATCAGGAGGATACATAAAATGAAAAAGAAAGTTGCAATTGCACTTGTTGTTATAATCTGTCTTGTGGCAGTAATACTTGTTGCAGGAAGAAATTCCGATGAGGATAAAGAGCCTCAGACAACGGCTTCGGCAGTTGAAACCACAAATAAAAACGATAAGGATAAGCCCGAAAAGGAAACAGAAAAAGCAACAGAAAAGGTAACGGAAAAAACAACGGAAGCAACCACGGATATAGGCGTTTTTACACCCGATGAAATAGAAAAAAAGGACCCTGATGAAATTGTTGAGTTTGAGATTCCACTTGTTTTTCTTGAAAGCAAATATCAGAAAAATCTTGATAAGTTTGTAAAAGACAAGGGCTACGAAAGTGCAGAGCTTTCATGGAATAAAAAGAATGTAAAAATCAGACTCAGAGCGCTTTCATACGATATCTATCTTATGAAAGAGGGCATTTCAACAATCAGCGCAATATGCGAAATCATTGAGTCGAAGGATTATCCCTATGTGGTAAATCTTGGCGAGTATGAAGACGATTTCAGCTTTGTGACAATTCTTGTAAACAAAAAGAAATTCAAAAAGGTTAATAATGCTGATGCTCTTTTCACATACGTTTCAAATTGCTGTGCATACTATCTTCTTCAGGATAATGACAGCCCGAACGAATACAAAATTGAAATCTGTGATGAAAAAACAGGCGAGGTTCTTGATTCAAGAACATTCAACAAAAAGGCTTTGGTAGGCTGAAAGGAATAGAAAAATGAGTTTTATTGAATTTGAAAATGTATACAGACGCTATAACGCAGGTGAAATTACAGTGCCTGCAGTTGACGGTGTAAGCTTCAGAATTGAAAAAGGCGAATTCTGCCTTATTGTAGGTACCAGCGGTGCAGGTAAATCAACTGTACTCAATATTCTCGGCGGTATGGATAACTGTGACGAAGGCAAGGTAAGAGTAGGCGGAAAGCTTATAAATAAAATGGATAAGGCTGCCCTTGTGGATTACAGACGTTATGAGGTTGGCTTTGTGTTCCAGTTTTATAACCTTGTGCCCAACCTTACTGCTCTTGAAAATGTTGAGCTTGCAACCCAGATGTGCAAAAAGGCCGCAAAGCCTGAGCAGATTCTTGAAAAGGTTGGTCTTAAGCACAGAATGGACAACTTCCCGTCACAGCTTTCAGGCGGTGAGCAGCAGCGAGTTTCAATTGCAAGAGCGCTTGCTAAAAAGCCGGGTCTTCTTCTTTGCGACGAGCCTACAGGTGCTCTTGACTACAAAACAAGTAAGCAGATTCTTTCTCTTCTTCACAGAACAAGCCGTGAAACAGGAACAACCGTTGTTGTAATTACCCATAACCAGGCTCTTGCAGCTATGGCTGACAGAATTATTACCATGCGTTCAGGCAGAGTGGTTCAGATTGCAATAAATGAACGTCCCGTGCCCGTTGAGCTTCTTGAATGGTGAGGTAAGAAAATGAAGATAAACAAGGTTCTTATAACCGATGCGTTAAGAACTGTAAAAAAATCACGCTCCCGATTCATTTCAATTATTGCAATTGTTGCTTTGGGCGTAAGCTTTTTTGCAGGTATCAATGCTGCAGCTCCGGATATGCAGGATACAATAGGGGAGTACATACTTTCCTCTAACGCAATGGACATACAGATTATTTCTACGGCAGGTCTTACGGAGAATGACCTTTCCGTAATCCGCACAATCAACGGTGTTGAATACGCAGAAGGCGAAAAATTTGTTGACGGTGTGTGTCTTGTTGACGGAAAAAAGATAAGTGATATCGACGGCTCCGAAATGACTCTCAGAGTTTATCCTATAGATGCCAACAAGGCTATTATGGATTCCAACGGGCAGAAGGATCCTACTTATCTCAACCGTCCTCAGCTTATTGAGGGCTCATGGCCTACTTCACCTAACCAGTGTCTTGTGGACAGCAGCCGACTTTCAACACCTGACGAGTTCAAAATAGGTGCAACAATCACCATTGAGGGTGACGGCACTGATGTTGATGCCTCACTTCAGAACAGTGAATATACCGTTGTTGGTATTATCAGAACACCGAGATATATCTCATACGAAAGAGGTAACACAACAATCGGTACAGGTAAGCTGGGTACCTTTATCTACGTGCCTCAGGAAAATATGATTGCGGAATATTTCTCAGCAATCAACATCAAGCTTGTGGGCAGCGAAAACTATGACCCGTTCTCAGATGAATATTTTGAATATGTAAAGCCCTACAAGGAATATCTTACTTCAATTTCAAACGAGCTTTTGAATAAAAGAATCTCATCACTTAAAAATCAGTATACTTCACAGGTTGCTCAGGGCGAGGTTGATTATGCAACGGCAAAGGCAAAAATTGAAACCGAGCTTGCAAACGCAAAAAAGCAGGTTGACGAAGTTCTTAACCTTGCAGAAAACGGCGACAAAATGCTTGAGGATTACAAGGCACAGTACAATGCTGCAGCGGCAGAGTACACCGGTAAAATTGATGCAGGTAAGCTTGAGCACTCAACACAGTATGCTGAGTGGGAAAAGAAAAGAGCCGAATATAATCAGGCAAAGGCTCTGGTCAAGCAGTACGAGGGCGCTGATACTCAGTATAACAATGCTGTAACTGAGTTCAATATTGCTAAAAATCAGGTTAACACACTGGCATCAACAGTTGACTACTTCTCAGACCTTGTGGCTGCAACACGTTCAGCTCTTGACCATTTCAACGAAACTCAGGACGGTGGCGTAAACGCAATTGTTGACCGCTTCCAGGAGGCAGGCCTTGTAGGCCCTGAAGCAGATGAAATTGTAAAGGCCTTTAAAACAATGACCGCTGTAGGTACTGCAGAAGAAATGGCGGCGTATATGGAGCCTCAGCTTCAGGATCTTGAAACAAAGCTTGCTTCTTCAAAGGCTGAGCTCAGTGCGGCTCAGACAAGCCTTGCTGAAAAAGAAGCAGAGCTCAAGGAAGCTGAAAAGCTTATTCAGAGAATGAAAACTCTTGAAGCAGAGCTTGAGGTTGCTCAGGTACAGCTTGATGAGGCAGAAAAGAAGCTTCAGGATGCAGGCTATGACATACAGTTCGGTGAGGTAGAAATTCTTGCTCAGCTCAGCGACAAGAAAAATGAAATTGCAAACTTTGAAACAAACCTCAGAATTGCAAAGGAAAAGGCAAGAACTATTGAGGCTGAATATGAAGCAGCGAGAGATGAAGCCTACAGCAGACTTGAAAAAGCCAGAAATGAGCTTGATGCTGCCAAGAGCTTCCTTCTTGGTCTTGACACTGCAAAGTGGATGGTTAACGACAGAAACGACAGCCTTTTAGGCTTTGAAAGCTATGTTCAGATGGCAGAAAGACTTAAGGCTCTCACTATAGCTTTCCCGTGGTTCTTCTTTATTGTTGCGGCTCTTGTGTGTCTTAATACAATGACAAGAATGATTGAAGAAGAAAGAATAATGCTCGGTACATTCACCGCTCTGGGCTTTTCAAGAGTGGAGATTATGGCAAAATATCTTATCTACGCCTTCCTTGCATCAGCAATCGGCGGTGTATTCGGCAGTGTGGTAGGCTTCGTCATATTCCCGACGGCGGTGGCCTATGCCGGTGACATTCTGTTTGATGTTCCGCAGATTATTCTCACATACAGATGGCCCTATGCAATTACCGGTATTTTCACATCAATTGCAGTAACGGTTTTTGCAACATACTATACCTGCCATAAGAGTCTTAATGTTCTTCCCGCTTCTCTTATGCGACAGAAGGCACCCGTAAGCGGTAAGCGAATTCTTCTTGAAAAAGTGCCGGCAATCTGGACACGTCTTAACTTCACCTGGAAGGTTACTATGCGAAATGTTTTCAGAAATATGAAGCGTTTTGTAATGGCTACAATGGGTGTTGCAGGCTGTACAGCTCTTCTTGTTGCGGCTTTCGGTCTTAACGACTCAATCAACGCAACTCTGGACAGACAGTTTATTGATAACGACAGAATCTGGAGCTATGATATGCAGATTGTACTCGGCGGCTCTTATGACACCACGCTCGGTACATGTAAGCCTTTTGAAACCGTAAAAAGCAAGGCACAGATTAAAAATGCAATGCTTGAGCATATGAAGGTTTATGATGCAACAGCTGAAGGTAAAGATGACAGACTTGAAAGCTATGTTGTTGTTCCTGCTGAGCCCGGTGAGGTTACAAACTATATAAATCTCATCGATTCAAAAACAGGCGCACAGCAGTATATTACAGACAGCGGTGCAGTTATTACAAAGAAGCTTTCACAGACTCTTGATGTCGGAATAGGCGAGCAGATTGAAGTTATTGTAAGCGATGAAAGAAGCGTTTATGTGCCCGTTGCAGGCATTGTTGACAACTACGCTTTCCACTATATCTATATGTCACCCGTTGTATATAAGTATGTTTTCGGAGCAAATCCGTCATATAACTATATAGTTGCAAATCTTGCTCTTGATAATATGGATGCATCTCAGAAAAATGCCCTTGCTGAAGAGCTTATGGACGAATATGATATCAGTGCAATTGCTTACACAAGTCAGATTCAGAATTCACTTCAGAACATTCTTGATTCAATCAGTATGGTTGTTGTAATTATGATTATCTGTGCAGGTCTTCTTGCGTTTATCGTACTTTACAACCTTTCAATTATCAATATTACTGAACGAATAAAGGAAATTGCAACAATCAAGGTGCTGGGCTTTGATGATATGGAGGTTTCATCATACATCTTCAGAGAGAATATCCTTCTTACGGTTATCGGTATTGTTGAGGGTATACTGTCGGGTATTGTGGTGCACCGTATTGTGCTTTCAATGGCTGAGGTTGATATTATCACCTACGGCAGAAACATTGATTTTACATCTTTCATCTATTCAATAGTACTTGCTTTCGGCTTCTCAATGTTTGTTAATGTTGTGCTCCACGGCAAGCTGAAGAAGGTTGAAATGGTAGAATCACTTAAATCAATTGAATAAGAGAGGTTAGAAAAAATGCCACTTGTAAATATGAAGGCTCTGCTTAAAGATGCTCAGGAAAAAAACTATGCTGTAGGCTCATTCAGTGTTGCAAATCTTGAAATGATTCAGGGTGTTGTAAAGGCCGCAGAAGAAACAAAATCACCAATTATTCTGCAGATTGCAGAGGTAAGACTCAATCATTCACCCCTTAAAATAATCGGCCCTGCAATGCTTGCAGCGGCTAAGAATGCAAGCGTACCCGTTGCGGTGCATCTTGACCACGGCACAACTCTCGAGTGTATCGGTGAAGCTCTCCGTCTCGGCTTTACCAGCGTAATGTTTGACGGCTCACATCTTTCATTCGAGGAAAACATTGAAAAGAGCAAAGAGGTTGTTTCAATGGCAAAGCCCTACGGTGCGGCAGTTGAAGCTGAAATCGGCTGTGTAGGCGGCAGTGAAGACGGCAGTGTGGATATTGCAATGCGCTGCACATCACCCGACCAGGCAGAGATTTTTGCCGAAAGAACAGGCGTTGATGCTCTTGCAATTGCAATCGGTAACGCTCACGGCTTTTATAAGGAAGCTCCTCAGCTGAGATTCGACATTCTTGAAAGTGTACGCGACAGAGTTAGCATTCCTCTTGTGCTCCACGGCGGTACAGGTATCAGCGAGGAAGACTTTATCCGTTGCCATCAAAGCGGTATCAAGAAGATAAACATTGCAACAGCAACCTTTGCTGCAGCCGAAAGAAAAGTTAAGGAAGGCTATGAAAAGGGCGAAATAAACGGATATTACGATATGCACGTAAGACAGATTCAGGGTGCATATGAAAATGCAAAAAAACACATGGAAATTTTCTATTCTATTGGCAAAGCAGAATAATTGTGCTATAATGCATAGAAAGAAACGCAAATTAAACTTCATTTGAAAGGAAGAAAACATATGCAGTACGTAAAATTTGACGAAAACAGACCCATTGATGTAATCCCCATCGGTAGACTTGCAATTGACTTCAACCCCACAGATATGAACAGACCTCTTTCAGAGAGCTGTAACTTCAACAAGTACGTTGGCGGTTCACCTGCAAATATTGCAGTAGGTCTTGCAAGACTCGGCAAGAAGGTTGGCTTCATCGGCAAGGTTTCAGATGACCAGCACGGTGATTTCGTTATCGACTACTTCAAGAAGGACGGCATTGACACATCAAACATTTTCAGAGCTGAAAACGGCGAAAAGCTCGGCCTTACCTTCACAGAAATCAAGAGCCCCACAGAAAGCAGTATTCTTATGTACAGAGACTGTATTGCTGACCTTATGCTTCACCCCTCAGAGGTAAGCGAGGAATACATTGCATCAGCAAAGGCAATTGTAATTTCAGGTACTGCACTTTCACAGAGCCCTTCAAGAGAAGCAGCTCTCAAGGCTATGATGCTTGCTAAGAAAAACGGCACAGTTGTTATTTTCGATATCGACTACCGTGCATATACATGGAAGAACTTCGATGAAATTTCAGTTTACTACTCAATGGTAGCAAGAAACGCAGACATTATTCTCGGCTCAAGAGAGGAATATGACCTTACAGAAGCTATCACAGGCGTTTGCAAGAGTGACGAAGAAAGCGCAAAGCTCTGGCAGTCATACGGTGCAAAGATTGTAATTATCAAGCACGGTAAGGACGGCTCAACAGCATATACAAACGACGGCAAGAGCTATTCAATCAAGCCCTTCCCCGTTAAGGCTATGAAAGGCTTCGGCAGCGGTGACGGCTATGCATCAGCATTTATCCGTTGTCTTCTTGAAGGCTGGGAAATGATTGACGCCCTTGAATTCGGCACAGCATCAGCTTCAATGCTCATTTCAGCACACAGCTGCTCAGCAGCAATGCCCTCAGTAGAGGCAATTGAACAGTTCATCAAAGAGGAAAAAGAGCTCTACGGTGAAATGGTAGCAAGAGTGTAAGAGCGTGTTTTGGTTACTTTTCCACGCAAGGAAAAGTAACGCCCGTCCGGCGAGGACAGTAAAATAAAAAAGGTTGCCACCCACACAGGTGACAACCTTGCTTTTTTTTATTCACTTAATCCGAAAAGTCCTTTGATAAGTCCCCAAAGAAACTCAAGAGCAGCTGTGATGTCCTCCCAGAACATAAGTACGCCCCATTCGGGTTCCTGGATGTTGCCGTTATCGTCGATCATAATGTTTTCC
>JAFOXT010000282.1 GCA_017425745.1 Clostridia bacterium
CGCTTTGACTTTGGCGAAATTGAAAGCAGTGACCTTCGAAAAAATCTTGAGGGCTGCAGCAGTGCCTTTGTTTTTGCGGCAACCTCAGGAAGTGCAGTTGACCGTCTTATCCTCAAACATACCAGGCTGTCCCCTGCCTGTGTAATGGTCACAGACTGTATTGCTTCGTCGGGAATTGAGGTTTTCTGTGACCTGATTAATGACGAAATGAAAAAAGGCAGAAAACTTAAGCCAAGATACAGTCCCGGCTACGGTGACGTCAGTCTCAGCTGTCAGAATGATATACTCTCATTTCTTGACGCTTACCGAAAAATCGGTCTTACGCTTACCGAAACTTACCTTATGACTCCCATTAAGTCTGTAACGGCTATAGTGGGCATAGAGGAGGAAAACCAATGAAAATAAAAGACCTTCTTAATAAAAAAAGACTTTATATAGACGGCGGTATGGGTACGCTTCTGCAGAAAAGAGGTCTTTCTGCAGGTGAGCTTCCCGAGCTTTGGAATCTTACCCACGCTGACGATATTACCGATATTCACCTTTCTTATCTTAAGGCAGGCAGTAATATCATAACCACCAACACCTTCGGTGCAAACCCAATTAAATTCAGTAACCTTAAAGAGATTATCCCTGCTGCAATAAATAATGCAAAAAAAGCGATTGAGCTTTTTGACGGCAACAAAGAGGAATGCTTTATTGCTTTTGACGTGGGCCCTCTCGGAAGAATGCTTGAGCCTCTCGGTGATATGCCCTTCCAAAAGGCAGTTGAAATTTTCTCAGAGAGTATCCGTATGGGTGCCGAAAGCGGTGCTGACCTTATTATCATTGAAACAATGACTGACTCTTACGAGACTAAGGCGGCTCTTCTTGCAGCAAAGGAGAGCTGTGACCTTCCCGTTTTTGTAACCAATGCATACGATGAAACAGGCAAGCTTTTAACCGGTGCTTCGCCCAAGGCTATGATTGCTCTTCTTGAGGGTCTTGGTGCTGATGCAATCGGTATCAACTGCTCTCTCGGGCCTCATCAGATGAAGGGTATTGCCGAAGAATATCTTAAGTATTCTTCACTGCCCGTTATTGTAAGCCCCAACGCAGGTATGCCGAGAACAGAAAACGGCAAAACTGTTTTCGACGTTGATGCAGAAGAATTTTCTCTTGTTATGAGAGAAATTGCAGAAATGGGTGCAGCTGTTTTAGGCGGTTGCTGCGGAACAACACCCGATTACATCAGAGCCACTGTAGAGAAAACAAAAAATCTCCCCTTCTCCCCTGCTCAGAATAAAAATCTCACTCTTGTTTCTTCCTATACTCACGCAGTAGAAATCGGCAATGATCCGATTTTAATTGGCGAAAGAATCAACCCCACAGGTAAAAAGCGCTTCAAGGAAGCTCTCCGTGAGGGTGATATCAACTATATTGTAAACGAAGGTATTGCCCAACAGGAAAAGGGTGTACACATTCTCGATGTAAACGTAGGCCTTCCCGAAATTGACGAGGACGAAATGCTTGTGAAGTCCGTCAAAGAGCTTCAGAGTGTCCTTGACTTGCCTCTTCAGCTTGACACAGCAAAGAAAAGCTCAATGGAAAAGGCTATGCGTATTTATAACGGCAAGCCCCTTGTAAATTCCGTTAACGGAAAGCAGGAGGTTATGGATGAAATTCTTCCGCTTGTAAAAAAATACGGCGGTGTTGTAATTGCCCTTACAATAGATGAAACGGGCATTCCTGAAACAGCAGAAGGCAGAAAAGCCATTGCCGAAAAGATTCTCAAAGAATGCGAAAAATACGGCATAGACAAAAAGGATATTATCGTTGACCCTCTTGCTATGGCGGTTTCATCAGACGACAACAGCGCAAAAATCACTTTAGACAGTGTAAAGCTTATTAAAAATGAGCTTGGATTAAAAACAAGCCTAGGCGTTTCAAATGTTTCCTTCGGTCTTCCCTCAAGAGAAACTCTCAACGCATATTTCTTGTCCCTCGCCTTTATGAACGGACTTGACTGTGCAATTATGAATCCTTTCTCAGATGCTATGATGGGCTCTTACCGCACATATATGGCACTTATGGGTAAGGACAAGTCCTGCGCTGAATATATTGATTTTTTCAAGGATTTTGCCCCTATTCAGGCTAAATCAGCTTCAATAGTAAAGACAGAGGACACTGACGAAAATCCTCTTATAAGGGCAATTGTGAAGGGTCTCAAGGAGCCATCCTTCACCGAGGCACAGAAAGCTCTTCAATCAGCAGAGCCTATCGAAATAATCAACACCCAGATTGTGCCCGCTCTTGACAAGGTAGGTAAGCTTTTTGAAGAAAAGAAGATGTATCTCCCTCAGCTTCTTATGAGTGCTGAAGCGGCAAGCAGAGCCTTTGATGCAGTTAAAAGCGTAATGAAGGATTCAGGTTTCAAGGAGAGCAAGAAAATTATTCTTGCAACAGTAAAGGGTGACATTCACGACATCGGCAAGAATATTGTAAAAACACTTCTTGAAAACTACGGCTTTACAGTAATTGACCTTGGAAAAGATGTTGCTCCCGAAAGGGTACTTGAAGCTGCAAAAAAAGAAAAAGCTGATATTGTAGGTCTCAGCGCACTTATGACCACCACAACAGAGGCTATGGCTGAAACAGTCAGACTTTTAAACGAAGAGCTACCTCAGGTTAAAACAGTTGTAGGCGGAGCAGTGCTTACAAAGGAGTTTGCCGAAAAGATTGGTGCTACATTCTATGCAAAGGATGCTATGGAAACTGTAAGGTTTGC
>JAFOXT010000283.1 GCA_017425745.1 Clostridia bacterium
AGCGCTCCCCGTGTACAGTCAGCGCTCCTTTACGCGAGAGATTTAAAGTAGTTAGTGATTTATCAGATGAATATAGTATTTCGATTTTGTGTAAAACTTTAAATGTTGCCAAGGGCAGTTACTTTAATCATATTTTAAGAAATAAAAATGAGGATACTTTAGCTGCAAAGAAACGGGCTGAACTCACTCCTATAATCGAGGAAATATTTAATGAAAGCAAGCAAATTTATGGTGCAAATAAAGTACATGCCGTTTTAAAAGAAAGGGGCTACTGTGTGGGTGAAAAAACAGTATCAAACATTATGCACGACAATGGGTGGTTTTCAGTAAGAGGAGCTTCAAAAAAATTATACCTAATGTACCAAGAAAAGAAGCAAAATCTTCTTAATCAGCAATTTACTGTCAGCAGACCAAACGAAGTCTGGGTTGGTGATGTTACACAATTTCGATTCAAAGGACGAAATTATTATATCTGCGTAATCATCGACCTCTACTCCCGAAAAGTAGTCAGTTATAAAATATCAAAATCTAACAGCACCCAATTAACGAAAGCAACCTTTAAATATGCTTATGAAAGCCGTCAACCGACAGACCTGTTATTCCATAGCGACAGAGGCGGCAACTATACTTCAAATGCGTACACATCATATTTAGAACAGCTTGGTATTCGGCAGTCATTTTCCCGGGCAAGCACCCCGTATGACAATTCAGTTATTGAAGCATTTTTCAAATCTCTCAAAGCCGAAAAGCTTTATCTAATTGATATTGATTCTGAAAAAGAATTGTTTTCTGCGATTAAAAATTATATGAATTTTTATAACAGCAGCAGACCTCATACTGTACTGGGTTATACTACACCTGACGCCTTTGAAGCTCGATTTTTCAGTAAATTAAAGGGATCTAAAGTAATGTAATCGAACAAGGGCGGTTCGAATTCCGACCTTTTTTACTGTTTTGCTTCATTTTTTCACCTGTTTCAGATTTCGGTGTAGCATTAAATAAAAAAACAAAAACAGCGAGAAACCGCATAAATACTACATAAAACAAAAATGAAGCAACACCTAATCGAACAACAATGGTTCGGATTCAGGGGTTGCTTCATATGGTGCCGGTGACCGGACTTGAACCGGTACGGTGTTGCCACCGAGGGATTTTAAGTCCCTTGCGTCTGCCGATTTCGCCACACCGGCGTGTCTTTCGACTGTCAAATATTATACTTTGAATTCTCGATGTTGTCAAGTGGTTTCAGCGTGATTTTTTTACAACTAAAAAATTTATAAAACCTTATGTTGACAAACCTCAGGATACATAGTAAGATTTGTTTTGTCAGACAGTATGTCGGTTACTTGTCAGTAAATTGTGCACAGATTGTATTTCAAAAGATGTAATCAGATATCAGACAGGATGTTTTATATGAAAAAAATTATGAATCCACGGCTTATGCTGATAGCTTCAATGGCAATTTTCGGTACCCTCGGACCTTTTGTACGCAATATTCCTGTATCGTCAGGTGAACTTGCGCTTTACAGGGCTCTGCTTGCTGCAATTTTACTTGTGTTCTTTCTTATTGTGACCGGTCAGAAAATACCCTTAAAAAAAATCAAAAGGGAAGTACCGTTGCTCCTGGCTTCAGGTATAGCTATGGGAATCAACTGGATACTCCTTTTTGAAGCATATAAATATACAACTGTTTCAGTTGCCACTCTGAGCTATTATTTTGCGCCGGTTATTGTTACGGTTGTGTGCCCGATTCTTTTTAAGGAAAAGCTTACAGTCAAGCAAATTGTCTGTTTTATTATGTCTACAGTCGGACTTGTTATGATTACGGGTGTTGCTGACAGTGGCGGTGAAAGTAATGTGAAGGGCATTATGTTCGGACTTGGTGCCGCTTTCTTCTATGCTTCCGTTGTTCTGTTTAATAAATTTATCAGAAATGTAGACGGAATACACCGTACTTTTCTGCAGTTTATCGCCGCAATTCTTGTCTTGCTTCCTTATGTGATTTTTACAAGCGGAATCACCCTCGGGGGTATGAACACCAAAGGTTGGGTTAATCTTTTGATTGTAGGTTTAATTCATACGGGTATTACATACTGTATGTATTTTTCATCTCTTAAGGAATTGCCCGGTCAGAAGGCTGCAATTCTCAGTTATATTGATCCCTTGGTTGCAGTTGTGATTTCCGTTACTGTTCTCGGGGAAACAATGACCTTGTGGCAGATTATCGGCGGTGCGCTTATCCTCGGCTTTACCTTGTGGAATGAAATATCACCCAAAAACAAAATTAAATAAATTTCTGTGCAGTCGCTGTTGCTTCTAACGGTGACTGCTTTTTTCTTAAGTTAATTCTATTTTATGTATCGGGCTAATATACATTATGTAAGAGATTTTTTGAAACAGGAGATGTATGTTATGGCACTTGAAATCAGGAAAAATACCCTAAGAAGAAAAGCGGGCACAGTAAGCCTCTCTGCCAAGCAGAGTATAGATACAAGACTCAATCTTCCCGATTATTGCGGTGATATCAGACGGATACTCAGATGCTCTGTGGAAACAGGTATAAGCAGTGCGTTTATAAAAGGAGATAAGATAGGAGCAACAGGCGGAATAATATTAAGGCTCATTTATGTAAACGATGAGGATAAAATAGACTGCTTTGAAACTCAGCTTGACCTTGATGTAAGCACAGAAAGTAAAAATCTTCCTGATAATGCTCTGCTGCTCGCTTCAGCGAAAACAGATTATGTCAATTGCCGTGCAATGAGTCAGAGAAGTGTTTCAGTAAGCGGAAGTGTGACTGTGAATTTCAGCCTTCTGTCTGATTCTGAAGCTGAATTTATATCCGGTTGCGACTCGATGGGCGTTCAGCTGAAGAAGACTTCATTCAAAGCCCGTAACTATGTATGTCAGGGCGTTAAGAACTTTGACCTTAGTGAAACAGTTTCTCTTGAAAGCAATTATCCCGATATAGGTAAGGTGATTTTTACCGACGCTTACTGTACCGTTGACAGCAAAAAAACGGTTACGGGAAAAATGCTTATTAAGGGTGAAATGGTATGCACAGTCGTGTACTGCAGCGAAAAAGGCGATAATAAGCTTTGTAATATTACTCACAAAATGCCAATAAGTCAGATAATTGACCTTGCCGGACTTCAGGAAAAGACGGAAAGTAATCTTAAATTGAAAATCAGCCGTCTTATAGTAAATCCGAAGGCTGATTCGTCAGGTCAGAAACGGCTTTTTGAAATTGCAGCCAAGCTAACGGCCTTTGCTGAGTGCAGTGAAATAAAAGAATTTGAAGGTGTTCTTGATTGCTACAGCACCGATTATGAAGCTGAGCATAAATGTGAAAGCTTTGAGCTTTGTGTTCCTATGCTTGAAATAAAAGAGAACAAGACTCTGAGTAAAGCTTATGAATTACAAAAGGGTATAAAAGAAATCTGCCACATAAGAGCAGAGGAAACAGAAACAAAGCTGCAGTTTGAAAAAGACAAGGCTAAAGTGATTTTTAATTCTTTGCTGACTATTATTTACCTCAATGAAAAAGGTGTGCCTTCTTATGCGGAGAAAAGCTTTGACTGTGAGCTTCAGTACAAGGTTGCAGAGGGAGAAATGTTTGGCGGTGAAGCAGAGGGTAAGGTTAAAAATATTACCTGGAATATTACAGATAAAAACACTGTAAGCGTATCTGCTGAAATTATTTTCGAGGGTGAAATCTGCCGTAAATCAAAAATAAAGCTTTGTACAGATATAGCTTTGAACGAAAATGCTGCGAAAAAGGAGAGTGACTGTGCACTTGTGCTTTATTATCCCCAGAAGGGTGAGGATTTATGGAGTATAGCAAAAAAATATAATACAACAATAAAAATGCTTGAAGAAGAAAATGAGCTTAAAAACGGTGATGCCGTTGAGGGTAAAATGCTTATTATTGCAAGATAAAAAAATAACCACTGCAATCAGTGGTTATCGGTTAAAAACAGATATACTATAAGCACAACAAGGTGAAGAATAATCATAAACGGAAGCCCCAGCATAAATTTTTTGTGCTGGGTTTTGTGTCGGATAAGCCTCATTACAATATATTCTGCAAGCGCTCCGCCGAAAAAGCCCAGGCTCATAAGATAGTTTTCCGGAATGCGCCACATATCAAGCTTTGCGGCAAGCTTGTCATAAACTGTGAAAACAACAGTAACAACAGAAATTGTGCAAAGATAAATTATTACAAGAGAATCGGCTTTACTCATTTTCCGTTTACCAATACAGTAAGGTCATTTTCAGTAATGAAAACAGTTGTACCGCTTGTCTTTTCTTTCATATAATTTTCAGCAACAGTGAAAACGCAGGCACACTGAGGACAAACCGCAACGTGCATATCACCTTTTTTTCGGATAACTTTTGAAATCACAGAGCTGTCTGTGGTAGTGAAAAGACGCATTCTTACTGCGCTTTTGCAGTTGGGACATACAATACCCTCAGTTTCGCCTATATCTTTTGTGAAGCCTTTATTTATTGTTGAAACAGCCATAGTCTGTTAATTCTCCTTTCAAAGGAATAGTATATTATATATTGTAAATTGTTTTAGTCCTAATGTCAAGGTGGTTTAAGCTATGAAAAAAATATTTCTTCTGTTTTTATGCTTTGTTTTTCTGTTTTGCGGGTGTGCAAGAGAAGAAGCCGTTACGGAAAAAGAAACAACTTATCCGAAAAAATCTGAAACAACAGATGAAGCTTTTACGGGAATATGGATTACATATTCAGAGCTTTCGGTAAAAGGAAAAAACTACACAGAAAATAGCTACAAGGCTTATATTTCAGAGCTTTTTACCGCTTTTACCAACAGAGGTATAAACAATGTTTTTATTCATGTCAGACCTTTTTCGGATGCACTTTATTATTCTGAGCTTTTTGAAAGCAGTGAATATTCTTCAGGAAAAAGAGGGGAGAAGGCTGATTTTGACATTCTTAAAATATGTACAGAAGAGGCAAAGAGGCATAAACTTAAAATTCACGCATGGATAAACCCCTACAGGGTGCTTGCTGTACCCGAGCCTGAACAAATAACAGAAGGGCAGATAAAAAATTGGCTGAAGGAAGAGGATAGTGCTGTTACTGTTACTGAGGACGGTATTTATCTGAACCCTGCCTCAGAAAAGGTGCAGAAATTAATTGTTGACGGGGTAAGAGAAATTCTTAATAATTACAGTGTTGACGGGATTCACTTTGATGATTATTTTTATCCGCCCTCATTTAAAAACGGTGACAGCAAGGAGTATAAGGAATATCTGAAGAAGGGCGGAAAAATGTCCGGAGAAAATTTCAGACGGGAAAAGGTAAATAGCCTTCTGTCACTTACTTACAGTACAGTTAAAGCCTTTGACGAAAATCTGATTTTTTCTGTAAGCCCTTCGGGTGATATAGATAAAAACATTAACGAAATTTACGCTGATGTTCCCTTGTGGGCGAAGGGCGGTTTTTGCGATATGCTTATTCCGCAGCTCTACTATGGCTTTGAAAACGGAAGTATGCCTTTTGAAAGGGTGCTTGATGAATGGATTGAGCTTACAGAAAATTCAGATGTTAAGCTTGTGGCAGGTCTTGCACTTTATAAGGTGGGCGAAGAGGACC
>JAFOXT010000284.1 GCA_017425745.1 Clostridia bacterium
GAGCCTGAGCCGTATGTTTTCGGCATCAAATACCAAGAATTAGCAACCGGTGCTACATACGAGCTGATTTCAAGGTTTTTGCAGCTGCTTTCTTCAAGTTTGCCTTCACTACCTGACTTTCCGTCTGTTCTTGTTACTCTGAATTGAATGTCTTGAAGAAGTGTTGTGTCACTTGAAAGATTGTTAACAGTTGCCTTTAGTTTGACTGTGTAGCTTTTGTTGCTTTCCCAAGCAACACTCTCACTTTTAAGAACTGCTACATTCCAACTGTCTGTGCCAAACTTGATTTCCGCTTTCAAACCGTAACCTTTGCCAAGCACTGCCGTTGTTGACGAAACGCCTATATCTGAAACATTAACCCAACCTGTAACCTGACCGCTTTTACCTACATTGCTTTTGCTGTTGGTGAATCTGATTCTGTTGTTGGTTGGCTTGTTATCCCACAGATAGAATGTACCTGTTTTTGTGCCACTTGAAGAAGTGGTTGACGAATTGACATAGTATTTTGTCTTGTTAAGTGTTATTGCTGCACCTGCTGTAAGTGATACAGTTCCTGAGCTTGATTGAGCTTTGAGCGATGCTGCAACTGTAACTTCAACAGTAACGCTGCTTGCAGTTCTACCGGAAGTCTCAGCTGTAACCTTGTAATCAATATAAGGCTTTGCAGCTTTGCTTGTTTTCGTCAAAAGTGTTCCTGATGTAGGCGATGAAGGTGCTTTTTCATAGCTTGCTACAGCTATTCCCATACTGCCCTCTTGAAGTACATCAGTTGAGTTAAGTTTGCCGCTATTTGTTTTCCAATTCTGCTCAGCAATTGTTCCCCACGCTGTCTCATAGTTAAACTTCTGATTAACTAAAGTCTGAGAACTAGGGGCTGTTTCAGCATCTGTTTCATCCGGGTCGCCTAACTGAATTATTTTTTCTTCTTCATTGAAAAAAGCAACATATCCGCAGTCACCAAATGCAGGCATATCACCTGTGTTGTCGTCTTCTTCATAAAACGCAGCTTCAAGTGTAGGATATGATTTATAAGTGCCGTTGTAATCAATAAGAATTGTACCGTCAGCAAGTGTTGGTTCTGCTTCATATTCAACAACCGAATACTTGAACGGGTCAGCACAAAAAAGCTCAAATTCACCTGTGACCGCATTTCTGCCCGGTGGTACAGCTCCAATTGATGAAGGTGTACCCGTGAAGAATTTGTCGGGTTCATCATTGAATATCAGCTCTGCTTCTTCAACATTAAGAATGCCGCCAAGTTGATTATATGCCGCTCTGAAGGCTTCGTTGTTTTCGGCTATAAGTTGATATTGCACCGTGATTACCCTTGCCGGATAACGCTTATTTTGAAGCGTTGAGCCGTCTCTGATACCTGTCTCATAGGTTTCAATCTCCGGGGAAAGAGCTTCTCTGCCTGAAACGGTCAGTGTTCTATATCCGGGTATCAGATTTTCGATATATTCCCCGTTTATCATAAGGGCTTCAGAGGGCAGAATGTTTCCCTCTGAAACCGTACTGTTTATGTCTCTGAATTCGTACATTCTGCCTTAAACCCTTCCTAATTTTCTGTTAGCTCTCAATTCTTTTCTGTTGAGTTCTTCTTGCATATAGTCTGCTTCAGCTTTTGCAAACTCTCTGCCGTCAATGTTCAAAGGCACTTCAATTCTGAAGCTTGCGTTGTTGCTGTAGTCATAATCACTTGACAATTCACCACTGAAGCCACCTGCAAGAACAGGTGTTGCCACTTGAGGAATAGCAACAAATTCTTCTGCAATTCGCCAAGCTTTTGAAAGCATTGATTCAAGACCTTCAATATAGCCTTCGCCCCAATATGCACCGAGACTGTCTGCCACTTTTGAGGGTGAGTGAATTTTTGCTTTCGCTCTTACTGCTGCATCAGCCGCTGCTGCCATTTGTGCAGCTGCACTTCTGATCGCACCAAGCTGTGAACGCATACCGTTTGCAAAACCAATGCTAATATAAGCACCTGCTGCAAAAGCTCCTGCATAACCTGAGTTAAGCACTGTATTGACCTGACTTGAACCTGTAGTAGCAGCCGCAACTGCCATTACCATACCGCTTTGAATACCTGTAGCAAAGCCTGTGCCGGTCTTTTTACCTGCGCTTTCTGCATTCCTTGCTGTATCGTCAAAAGCGTTTTTAAGGCTATTCATAGCTGATTTAGCCTTATCTCCAAGAGCTGAAAGACCGCTTTCAACTGCATTGACTGAATTTTGCATACCGTCAAGAGATTTTTCGGTAGACTTCGCATTTTTTGCAATAGTCTTCATACTTGAGTTAACACCCTTAAGGGCTACTTTCATAGCAAGTACGCCTACTGCTGAAGCAGCCATACTGATACCAAAAGCGACAATCGCAACATCGAGAGCAATAAGCCCTGCACTTGCGGCTACTGCTCCTGCGCCTAATGCAACAAGCCCTGCGCCGAGTGCTGTAGCAGCTGTTGCACCTGATGTTCCGTAGGTTGTAAGCTGTGGTAAAAGGGCAACAATCATAGTTAAAGCCGAAGCCACTAAGAGTGCTGAAACTCCGATAAGAGCAAAGCCTGCACCCACCATTAATACAGCCGCACCAAAGGCAAGGAAACCGACTGCACCTGCTGTCATTGCTGTACCAAGAGCTGCCGCACCTACTGCGAGAAGAGCAATAGCTGCAACCATACCTACCATTACACCAATAGCTGCACCGCCTGCGTTAGCAAGAGCGATTGATGAAACTGCAAGAATTGCAAAACCTGCTGCTATAAGAACCACAGCCGCACCCATAGCAAGAAATGCTGTTGCAACGGGCATAAGCTGACCTGACATCGGTGCAAGGCTCTTGAGAAGTAAAGCCATACCAACACCAAGACCGGCAACACCTACAACAAGACCTGCCATAACACCGATTGCAAGACCACCTGCGTTTGCAAGGGCAATTGCTGACTGAGCAAGAAGCGCAAAACCTGCCGCTATTGTAAGCACGGCAACGCCCATAAGAGCATAAGATTTTGCAGCGTTGAGCATCTGTGCGCCGCTTGTTGCACTTGTAGTGCCTACGGTTTGCTGTGAAGTTGAAATTCCGAAAAGCTTTGCAGCAATACCACCTATGCCTTTACCGGCAAGACCTGCAATTCCCTTGGTGAATGCCATTACTCCCGGAACTACTGAGCTGACAATACTGAAGCCCTTATATGCGCCGACTAAAGCCACAACATAGGGGAGAGCCTTACCGATTGCTTCGCCGTGTTCTTCAAGGAAATTAGCAACAGCTTTAATTCCGTCTGCAACACTCGTCATTGTAGACTTGAAACTTTCAAGAGAGCTGCCGCTGCCGTCAAGTGTTCCTGTTACGCTCTGAATACCGCCAACAATAGCATCAAAAGCCCCTTTGAGTTCTGTTCCCACACCTGAGAAAGAGTCTACAAGAGCATCCCAATATTTAAGAGCTGTATCAATCCAACCTGTGAGCTTGTCAGCAATAGCCTGACCGTCAAGTCCGCCGAGTTTGTCAATAATACCGCTTATTGCTTTAATTCCGTACTGTGACAGTGCATCGAAAGCGGGCATCAACTTATTACCCATTGTTTCTTGTAAGCCATCCATAGCCTGATCTACGCTTTTGTATTCAGTAGCAAGCTTCGTGAACCCGTCACTGTTACCGACTTTTTGGACAGCATCGAAGAAGTCTTGAGTTTTAATCTTACCGTCTTGAACAGCTGTAACCATTTCAGAGGTTGACATACCCATTTCTTTTGCAACTGCTGCAATACCTGCCGGGGTCTGTTCAAGCATAAGCTTAAAGTCCTGCCAAGCAACCTTTGGCTTTGCAGCCATTTGAACGCCCTGCTGTGACAGAGTTTTCATAGCCTGAGCCGGGTTTTCAGCTGCACCTGCAAGACCACCAAAACCTGTAACAAGCTTATCTGCGCTCTTAATACCTACAGCCGCAAGCTGTGCATAGCTTGAAGCCATATCAGACGAGCTGTAAATTGTAGTTGTAGCATAGTCCTGAAGGGTCTTTTTTACGGAATTTATGTCTTTCTCGGTTTTGCCGAGAATTTTCATATTGCCTTCAAAGGTTTTCCAAGCTTTATTTGATGAATTGATTTCACCTATAAGTTCTCTTGCACCGTTGGTGAGTGTGCTGAAAGCCTGCTGACCTATTCCGGTTAAGATACCAAAGCCTAAACCACTTTTAAGCTTTGAGCCTAAAGATTCAAGTGTGCTTGAAGCACTTTTGAGAGTTGAAGAAAATCCGCTGTCTTTAGCGGAAAGTATCGCTTTGACTGAAAAACTTTCAGCCATAGTTTCACACTCCCTTCTTTAAAAGACTGCCAATACCGGAAAAACGGGCTTTTTCTTCTTCTTTACCTTTGACTTTCTTAAGTTCTTTTTCATAGTCATAGAACTGCTTAAATTTAGTGAATACAGGTTTGCTCTTGTTTTTGCCTGCTTTCTTTTCTGCTTTGACAGCATAATTCAAGAAGGCTTGCAGGTGGTTTCGATAGTCTTTATCTATCTGCTTTAACCTCACTGCTTCCATAAGCAAGTTATATTCAGCAATTGTCAGCCGGTCTACTTCTTCAAAACTCTTAAAATCTAAGTATCTGAAGCAATTTAAAGCCATTTCCCGGTATTGTTCATCGAAGGAGCTTATTCTGTCTGATTTGCTTTCGCTCTTTCCGCTTCGACAAGGGCCATTACTGCTGCTGTCTTTTTCTTCGTACAGTTGCCCCTCTCGAAAAAATCAAGAATTTCTTTGCACATAGCTTCAAAGTCAGTGTTTTCATCCTCGATGTATTCATCAAGGTAAGCCTTTGACACACGGTCTTTTTCTGTTTTGTTGGCAATTTCAAGAATATTGACTACCTCAACAGGGTCTTCGTCAATAAGGGCAGCAATTGCATACTGTAAGCCTACATTCTGCATAATGCCGTTATCTGCTTTCTGCTGTCTTGTTTTTTCGATTTCACGAACAAACCCCATACCGAAGCGGAACTGATATACTTTATCTCTAATAGTTAATTCAAACATTTTTTTCACTCCTTCTTAAAATAAAAAAGGGGGTTGAATTTCAACCCCTTTTAAGCTCCTGTTGATTTTGTGTCAGTGAACGCATATTCTGCAGCTTCCTGCTGCGCTGCTGTGACTGTTACAGAGCCTTTTTTGCCTGCATCGGTTTTAAATGTACATTCATATTCAGCGTGGTCTTCTGCTGAAGATGTGAGAGTAAACTCTGTAAGATAGCCCTGATAATATCTGCCCTTAAATGTTCCGGTTGTTGTGCCTTCTTCAGCAAGGTTTGCTTCCCAAATTTCAATTTTTTTAGCTTCAATCATTGCATCTTCAAGCTTTTCTGCCATTGTGTCACCCGTTGCAAGAATAGCTGTTGTTGAAATTTCGGTTTCAATTTCAGGCATAACAATATCGCCGTCTTTGGTTGCGATTGTATCGCTTTCGTTTGACACTGAGCGTTCATTCTCAGTAGTGAAAGCCATAACAGCAGCTGCTTCGTTGTCGCCTAAAATACGAAAAAGATAAATAATCTTTTTACCGTCAATAGGTGTTGCAGCTGCGAAAAGCTGTAAATTAAACATAGTCATTGCTCCTTTAACTAAATTTAAGCCCTGCCTCAACAATGCCGTGAAGCAGGGGTGTTTTGGTTGTGTTGTCGGGGATAATACGGGTATCACAAGACTGTACAAGCCAACCATAGCTTTTTGTCTTGTTAATGTTGTAAATAACCCATTTAATATCAAGCAGCATCTTAGAAACTGTACCACGCTGTTTTGTGTTGTTATGCCATACACTGATTGTAGGATAAACTGTACCCATTACAGCGTTTTTCAGCATCTGATCTGACTGTCTGAATTCCCCTAAATAAATAAAAGGATAAGGTGTGTCTTCAGGCGGCAAAGCACCGTCA
>JAFOXT010000285.1 GCA_017425745.1 Clostridia bacterium
TACTGACTTCATTGCTTCAGCAACAGCATTCTTATCAGCTTCTGACATCTTGTCTTTAAGACTTTCATATGCGTTTACTGCTGCGTTGTATTCAGTTAAGTTAACCTTTTCGTACTCAGCCTTAAGCTTACCGTTTTCATCGTAAAGTGACTTGATCGCTTCTTCAAGAGCATCTGCTGCATTTTTGATCTTTTCAGCTGAATCGTTGTCGATAATTATTTCATCGTCAACAACTACATCTGCGGGAAGATTCTGGTCGAGTTCCTTTGCTTTGTCAAGGGCATTCTGGATAACATCCTTAGCTTTAGTTGTAAGTGTTTCGTCCTTAAGAAGGCCTTCCGCTTTCTTGACTGTTTCGTCGTACGCCGAGTAATCCTCACGTGCTACTGATTTTGTTTCTGTTGCGTCACCTTTTGAACAGATTCTGGTGTATGTACCTTCAGTATCCTTTGTGGGAGCAGTTGTAAGGCCCCATTCACCCCAAGCATGACCGTTAGCATCTACAAAATTTGAGGTATAAGCGTGACCGCAAACTTTACAGGTATAAGTTGTGTAACCCTGCGCAGTACATGTTGGTGCTATTGTTTCTGTTTCATAACTATGCTCATTCTGTGCGCATTTTGCATACTTTTCATTGAGAGCTGTAAGTGTAGCTGTAGCGGTATTGATTTTATCCTGATTGCCATTTGCTTTTGTTGATGTAGCATCTATTCCAGCAACTGAATTGATTGCTGTTTGAGCTGTTTCTATATCAGCATCTTTTGCAACATTTTTAGTTGTGTTGTTGTAGCTTTCAAATGCAGCATTGTATGCTGAAAGGTCAACGTACACCATTGAACCATCACTGATACCTGCGTTGATTTCACCAAGAGTAACATTAAGAGCCGCAGCTGCATCATCAATAAGTTTCTGTTCTTCTGCTGTTGCAACATAATTATCAGCAATCTTGTTAGCTTCAAGAGCCGCTGTAATCTTATCCTTAGCAGCCTGTGTAAGCTTGTCATTTTCAAGAAGTGCTTCAAGAGCAACCTTTACAGCGTCATATTCTTCATAATCGGCTCTTGCAATGTTTGTTGTTTCTGTTGTACCGCAGTTACAGGTTGATGTGTATATACCGCTGTTCCATGTACCATCTTCATTCTTTGTGGGACGGGTAAGAATGGGATTTACAAATTCATGCTCCGTTACATTTTCTGCACCGCAGATATCACAATTGTGATCTTTGTCTGTTGTAACGTCTGCACATTCACTTAACTTTGTACCGCAAACATCGCACTTATGGTCATTGTTGCCATCTGCGCAATCGCTTAATTCTGTACCACAAGTATCACAGTTATGGTCATTGTTACTGTCTGCGCAATCTGTAAGCTTATCACCACAAACATCACAGTTATGATCATTGTTGCCATCTGAGCAATCGCTTAATTCTGTACCACAAGTATCACAGTTATGGTCGTTGTTGCCATCTGCGCAATCTGTAAGCTTGTTTCCGCAAGTATCGCACTTATGGTTCTTATCTTTATCTGCGCAAGTATGTCCTGTAAGATCAGTTACAGCTTTAATTGCATCATTAACCACGCTCTGTGATTCAGGAGTTGTTGTTGCATCTTCACCATTAAGAATATTTTCAAGAGCTTCTTTCTTAGCTGTTACGTCAGCAATAAACTCTTCGCTGTAATCATCAGCATTATTGATGAATTCTTCTGCTGCATCAATTGCACCCTGAACACCTGAGTAATCAATGTACCAGTAATAATATGTATACTCTGTGTCCTCTGTAATTGTAAGGTTTGCGATATCACTCTTCTTGTTGATCTGCATATCTGTAAGATCTATCTGAGCAGGAGTGATGTCACCGTTTACAAGGTAGTAATCATACTCTGTGCTTGTTGCTTTGCTGTTCTTGTCAGCATTTTCATGAATACTGTGAATTACAGTAAGAATAAACTTAGCTTCAGCATCAGCCTTGTTGAGGTTTTCAATAGCAGTGTTAAGTGCATCTTTTGCTGCATCAATTTCACCCTGGTTGGTTTCAGCTTTACCGAGAACTTCCTTAGCATTCTTAAGAGCATTTTCATAAGCTTCGTATTTTTCTTTATCAAAGTATTCGCTGTTGAAGCCTGCCTGTTCAGCATTTGCAACTGCTGTACGGAGTTCTGCCTTATCGTATGAAGTAATGTACAGGTGAGTTGTCATTGTAACAGCTTCAGCAAAGAGAATATTGGGGCCGTTGAATTCCAATCTCGGAGAGAACATAAGCTTTGCTTCGGTTGTCTTTTGAGGAATTGCACCATAGAAGTCTACAATAGCAGTTGATTCGTCGTTGATTCCATTTGATCTGTGATAACCGAAAATGTAATCGTTCTGATTTGGATTATCGTACTGCGAAACTGACATGTCACCATTTGAAGTTGCAGTCCATGTCATACTAGGAACATTAGAACTTGATCCGGCTCTCAATGTAGTTGAGAATGCCTTATCAATGCCTTGAGGAATTTTATCGAGATATGCCTTATTATTAGCAAGTCTTATATACTTAAGAGCGGCATTATCATAGAATCCCGAATCAGATTCAACAAAGCGAGCTTTGAGACCTGCTTTCTCGTAAGTATCCGCACGGCTTGTATCAATATAGAATCTATAGGTTGCGGCATGGGCATCGCCTTTTTTCCACGCAGAATCTGAGCAACCCGCATAACACTTATCATTTTCAAAGTCATACTGTTCTCTTACATAGTCACCGAAACCTGCTCCATCCTGAACAAGAGAACTGTTTCCGAAGTCTGTTCCGGGAGCTTTATAGTTATGAACAACTTCGAAATCACCGTAATTGGTAGCATCCAAATAGAAGCCCCACATTGAGGTTTCATCTGCAGGCCATGCAACCTCTTCATTCACAAGGTGGTATGGTGTAACTGCTTCTTTTTTTACATAGAGATAAGCATTTGTTTCGAATTCAACAGGCTTACCGTCTGCACCTTTAAGACCGTCTATAGTATAGGTGATTGTATAAGTGATGATACCTGCATCTGCATAATCAGCAGGAGATACAATGTAAAGGTCTATTGATTCTTTTTGACCGATAGTTGTTGCTGTATCATATTCAGCTGAATCGGCTGATTTAGTTGAACCGATATACGCCTTATCAGCTATAACGCTTTTAACAGTAATGGGAAGATCTAAATTACCGTTGGTAATTCTCATTCTGACAGTTTCAAAGCCACCGTTTTCAGCCTTACCAATCTGCACATTTTCAACTGCGTTAACGCCAGTTTCTGCAAGGAACTGTACCTTGATACCAGAAGTAGCTTCAGTAATATGTGCAAAGCCAAGCTTCTTGTTAATAGCTTCTTCAATATCTGCCTTTGCATTCTGAAGCTCTTTTACAAGTGCATCAACCTGTGACTGCTCTGCTGTTACGAGGTCATCAGCAAGGTTTTCAGCCTTCTCAAGAGCTTCTGCAAGCTCAGTCTTAGCGTCATCTGTAAGATTTTCGTCATTCTTGATTCCTTCAAGAGCCTCAATTGCTTCTTCAAGCTCTGTGTAATCAGCTCTTACTGCATCTTCTTCCTTTGTTGCTCCGCAAGTACATGTGTATGTATATGTACCATTTTCCCAAACGCCATCTTTGTCATTGTCAGTGGGACGAGCAAGTTCTGGGTTAGTGAAGGTGTGAGGTTCGGTCATTACAAAATCACAAGTATTGCCGTTTTCTTCAGACTGATCCACATAAGTACAAGCAACGGTGTGAGTATTACCTCCCTCATCGGGAGTAGCGCTTGAGATATGGTTTTCGTGCATATACTTGTAACCGCAGACTCCACACTCATACCAGTGTGTTGTTTCGTCGAATTTGATTACATAGTTGCCGTTTGCATCTTCAATAAATTCATGTGCGCCTGCTTCTGCACTGTTATGCGCAAGAAGTGCGTTGAGTTCATTGAGAGGATCAGTTACATCTGACTGATATGTAGGTGTCCATGTATCTGCATCTCTGTCAAAATAAGATATAGCTGTTCTTGCGTCGA
>JAFOXT010000286.1 GCA_017425745.1 Clostridia bacterium
CACAATGTTGATGGCGTAGAATTTACAAAGTACAACGATGAATATCATAGCAAGAAGTGTGCTGTTTGTGGCACTGATGTAGCAATGGCTAAGCACAGCTTTGGTGATGCTGTAGTTACTACTCCGCCCACTTGCACAGAAAAAGGTGAAATGATAAGCACTTGCGAATGCGGTGCTACAAAGATATCAGAAGTTGCTGCTACTGGTCACAATTGGAAGGCAGGCTGGTGTGATGTTTGCGAAACTTGTTGTGAACATGATTGGGACGGCAATAAGTGTAAGATTTGTAAATACACATGTGTAAATCACGAGTATAGTGATGCTACATGTCAGGATGAAGCTATTTGTTATATTTGTGGTAACAAAGTAGCAGATAAAGATCCTACAAAGCATGTTACTGCAGAAACTTATATTAAGAATCAGAAAGAAGCAAAATGTTACGAGCCTGGTTACACAGGTGACGAATATTACTATTGCTGTGACGGTCTCAAAAAGGCTGGTAAAGAAATCACTGTAGACCATGTTTATGCTACAACACTTTCAAAGAAAGACGATGCTACACATGGTAAGAAGTGTACAAATGAAGGTTGTTCAGCTTTTGAAGCATCAAGTGTAGCTGAACATAATTACAAGTTATATACAATTATTAGGTCTGCTACATGTGTAGAAAATGGTGAAGCAATTTTCAAGTGTGATGATTGTGGTGCTGTAAAGACAGATGAAATTACTAAGCTTGATCATGAGTATTCTGCAATAGTTTCAAAGAAGGATGACAACACACATGGTAAGCGTTGCTATGTGTGTAACGAATATACCGAACTTGCAGCTCACGCATACACAGAAACAGTAAGCAAGACTCTTCCAACTTGTGTAACAACAGGTTTAGAAATAAGGAAGTGCGCTTGCGGTGACACGATAACCGAAATGCTTCCTGTAAACGACAACCACGACTGGGGTATATGGACTGTATTTATTGCGCCTACTTGTACAACAGACGGAGCAAAGGAAAGACATTGTAAGCGTGAAGGCTGTACAGCAAAAGAAACAGCTAAGATTGATAAGCTCGGTCACGATATGTACGAAGTGGCAGCCAAGGCGCCTACCTGTAGAGAAGAAGGTAATAACAAGTATTACGAATGTGACAGATGTGACAAGGTCTTTAAGGATGAAGCAGGTGCTATCGAAACAACTGTAGCAGCTGAAATAATCGCTAAGGGCGAACACAACTTTGCAAAGTATGTATACAATGTAAATAGTGAAACATGTACTAAGGAAGCTACAGAAACAGCTAAGTGTGATAACTGTGATGCAACACACACAAGAGATATTCCCGGCACAATGGTAGCTCACTTATTCAAGAACTATGTTTCTGACGGTAATGCTACATGTATTGCTGATGGCACAATGACTGCAGTTTGCGAAATGTGTAAAGAAGCTAAGTATACAATGGCAGATATAGGTTCAAAGAACAATGCTCCTCATGTACCGGATAAAACAGGCAGAATATGTGAACTTTGTAAAGCAGAACTTGTATGTACACACACATACTCAGTTGAAAAGCTTGTAACAAAGAATCCTACATGTACAACGGATGGTCAGAAGGCTATCGTATGCTCAAAGTGTAAGGCTAACAAGCCCGGCTCAGAAGAAGAACTTGCTGCTCTCGGTCACGCTTGGGGCGAAGGCGAAATCACAAAGAGTGCAACATGTAAAGAAAAGGGTACAATGAGATACACCTGTAACAACAAGTGCGGTGAAACAAAGACAGAAGAAATCGCTATTAAGCCCCACAACTACAAAGAAGTAATCACACACGCAACATGTACAGAAGACGGATATTCAACCTTTACTTGTACAATGTGTGGATCACACTATGTTGACAATGTAGTTAAGGCTTACGGCCATATGTTCGACACATATTTCCACGATGAAGGTTCAGCTACCTGCTACAAGGATGGTACAAGAACATCTGAATGTGCTAATGGTTGCGGCACTAAGAACACCATTGCTGACCCCGGCTCAAAGACAGACCACGAAATGACAGACTTCGCTGTAATTACTGCTGCAACATGTACAGCAGACGGTGAAGAAGAAGCTAAGTGCTTCTATTTCGATAAATGCGGTTACAGCGAAATCGTTCCCGTTGACGCTCTCGGTCACGACGAATCAGGCAAATTCGTTGAAACAAAGGCTGCTACATGTACTGAAAAGGGCGAAAAGACAAAGACTTGTGCTCGTTGCCCTGAAATCGTAGCAATGGAAGAAATCCCTGCTCTCGGTCACAATTTCATCAACAACACATGCACAAGATGTGGCGCAGTAAACGGCAACGAAACACCCGACACAGGCGACCACACCTACCCCGACCAGTGGAGCGTCATCATTCCTGCAACCTGCAAGGAAACAGGCGTTGCCGTTAAGGTTTGCTTCGATTGTCACGAGGTAATCGCTATGGTTGTTCCTAAGGCAGGTCACTCAGATTTTGACGGTGACAGCAAGTGTGATACCTGCGGTGGTACAATTACCGTTGTTGAACCCGAAAGGCCTGCAGAAAAACCCGAAGAAAAGCCCTGCAATTGCGATTGTCACGTAGGCGGTATAAAAGCCTTCTTCTTCAAGCTCATTAACTTCTTTGCAAAAATCTTTGACAAGAACGCAAGAGTTTGCGACTGCGGTAAGGCTCACTAAAAATCAATATCAATCCCTCTCTTAACCGAGAGGGATTTTTTTGACCCTTCCACCGCTAAAGCGGTCCCCCTTCCCTTTCAGGGACGGCAAGACTTGTCTCCCCTGAAAGGGGAGATGTCATACGCAGTATGACAGAGGGGTGTATTCATTTTATTAATTTTTTCCTAAACTGTGGCAAATCGGTGTATAATATGATATAATAATTTGTTAGATTATGCTTACAACACCGAAAGGGAAAAATAAATGAAAAAACTCAACCGAATTCCTAAGCTTTCAAAGGCTACCGAAATCACCTGGTGGACCTGCAGAGCCCTGCTTTTCATCTGGGGCGTGTGGGGTATGCTCCACGGCTATACCTCTGAATTTGTTCAGGCTACCTTTGCAATCATCTTCACCCATTTGTGGGATATGTTCCAGCTTTTCGGCGGAAAATCCTTTATTACAAAATATCCCGCCTATATGCAGACAATGCTCAACTGCTTTATCTGCTTTGCCTGTGTAATCGGCACAACCCTCAACTCGCGAACAGATTTTACGGGTATCGACATTCCCGAGCATATCTTTGCGGGCTACCTTGCCTGTACGGGCTCGTTTATTCTGATCGAAATTATTCAGGGCGAAAAGCACCCCATTAAAATTTCTGCTCAGGCCCTTTTCAGCATCGGCTTTTCCGTTATGCTTCTTGTGGGCTGGGAGTTTTATGAATTCACAATGGACAGACTCTACGGCTTTGTTATGCAGCACGGTCAGGTGCCCTACGGCACGGGGCTTACCGATACAATGATTGACCTTATCTTAGGCTCAGGCGGTGCTCTTGCAGCAATGTTTGTTGAAGCCTTCAGACGAGTAGGTCTTATCGGCGGCAAAAACCGTCACGCTCTTCGTGAGAAGTATAAAAAAGAGCGCGAAGAATTCAAAAGAGAAAAAGAACTGAAGTATAAAAATGCACAGAACGGAGAGTGCGTATAAAATGAAGCTCAGCGAAGTTTTGAACAGTGTGGTTTATGAATGTGGAAAATTCACAGACTGCGAAATAAAAGATATTGCTTACGACTCAAGAAAAACCGGCGAAGGCATTATATTCGTGTGCCTTGTTGGTGTAAATGCTGACGGACACAAGTATGTACAGTCAGCCTATGATAAAGGAAGCAGAGTTTTTCTTTGCGAAAAGGCTGTACAGCTTCCCGATGATGCAGTTGTAATTACGGTTGAGGATACAAGAGCGACCCTTGCACTTATCAGCTGTAACTTCTTCCGCCATCCCTCAAAGGAGCTTAAGCTTATAGGTATCACCGGCACAAAGGGTAAAACAACCTCAGCACATATTGTAAAATTTGTGCTTGAAAGCGGCGGAATTAAAACGGGCATTATCGGTACAGTGGGCGCGTCATTCGGAGATACAATTCTTCCTACAGTTAACACAACTCCCGAAAGCTACGAGCTTCAGAGAATGCTCCGCCTTATGGTTGACGGAGGCTGTAAAGCCTGCGTAATGGAGGTTTCATCTCTCGGTCTTAAATTCCACCGTACAGACGGACTTCACTTTGCCTTCGGTGTGTTTACAAACCTTTATCCCGACCATATCGGCACAAATGAGCACGAAACATTCGAGGAGTATGCTTTCTGGAAAACTCAGCTTTTCCCAATGTGCCACAAGGCAATTGTAAATCTTGACGATGCCTTCAGCGGTACCGTAATTGAAAACTGCAAATGCGACGTTATTACCTACGGCTTTGATTCAAAGGCAGACTATATCTTAGGTGAATACAGTAAGGTTAAGCAGGGTAATGTTCTCGGTGTGGATTTCAGCGTTAAAACCGAAAAGGCAGAAAGAAGCTTTACTGTTGCTCTTCCCGGTGAAATCAATGCAAGCAATTCACTTATTGCAGTTGCTCTCGGTGATGAATTCGGCCTTTCAGATGAAGAAATTTCAAAGGGCTTGCAAAGTGTTTTTGTAAAGGGCAGATGTGAGCTTGTAAGAGCTGACGAAGATGTAACCGTTATTATTGACTATGCCCACAACGGTGTAAGCCTTAAGAGTATTATCGAAACGGCTTCGGAATATGAGCATAACAGAATTATCACTCTCTTCGGCTCAGTTGGTGGCAGAACAGAGTGCAGACGTGAAGAGCTGGGTCTTGTTTCAGGTGCAATGAGCGACTTTACTGTTATTACAAGTGACGACCCCAACTTTGAAGATCCACAGAAAATCGGTGAGGAAATAGCTTCCTTCTGCGAAAAAGCAGGCGGTCACGGTAAGTATGTGATTATTCCCGACAGAGGCGAGGCAGTAAACTACGCAGTTAAAATGGCAGAAAAAGGTGACATAATTATCCTTGCAGGTAAGGGTCACGAGGAATATATGAAAATAAAGGGCGAGAATGTTCCCTTCAGCGAAAAAGCAGAAGTTATAAAGGCTTTTAAAGAGAAGAAAGAGGGTAAATAAAATGTATAATTTTGTTCTTCAGGAAGATTTGAAGGTATACGATGAATTCATTGAAAAAAATAAAGGTCAGTATATTCAGTGCTCACGCTGGCAGAATGTAAAGACCACCTGGAACTGCAGATATTACTGCGGTTTTGACGAAAAGGGTGAAACAGTTCTTGCTGTGCTTGTAATGGAGCGTTCACTTCCCGTTGCCGGAAAAATCTGGTACGCTTCTTCAGGAGCTGTATGCGATTACAGCAATACAGAGCTTCTTAAGGAATTCACAGGATTCATAAAGGAAGAAATGAAAAAAGGCGGAGCAACCTGCTTTATTATGGACCCGCCCGTTTCTCTCAGAATTGACGGTGAAGATCAGGCTTACGGACACGAAGTGCACAAGTCACTTACAGATCTGGGCTATGAGCTCAATCCCTCAATTGAAAACTATACCTACAAGCACCCCGTTCAGCTTTTCATTCCCCTTAAGGACGAAAACGGCAATCAGATTTCAGCAGATAAAATCCTCAAGAAGTGCGACAAGGGTGTAAGATACAGTATCCGTATCGGTGAACAGAGAGGTCTTGTTGCAAAAACCTTCACCTCAAAGGATGTTGATGCTGACCCTTCAATTATGGAAGACTTTATGGCTGTTATGCGTGACACCGGTGAAAGAGACAGCTTTGTTGAAAGAAACGGTGACTACTGTGCAAAGCTTCTCAGAGAATTTGACGGCCACAGCGACCTTAAGCTTGTTTATTACGATAAGGAGCTTGACAGAAAGCTTCAGGCTGAAAGACTTCAGAAAAAGGAGCAGGCACTTAAAGACCTTGAAGGCGCCCATGAAAAGAAGGCAAGACAGCTTAATGAAATTATTATGAGCGTGGACAAGCAGACAGAGCATTTTGAAAAGAGAATGGAAGAGGCTGAAGCATTTACAAGCGACAACACAATCTGTCTTGCAGGCGGTCTTTCCATTTACTATGCAGGTATGGGCAGCTGTCTTTTCGGCGGCACAAGAAACGTTATCCGTAACAATACCCGTTCAAGCCATTATCTTAACTATCTCCGCCTTTGCGAAAGCGTTGAAAGAGGCTGCGATATTCACGACCTGGGTTATGTTATGGTAAAATCACCTGAACTTCAGGAGGACGGCACTCTTGGTGCACTTGTACCTCAGGATAACTTCACAGGTATTTACGACTTCAAAAAGAGCTTTTCAGCAAACTATCACGAGTTTATCGGTGAATATATCCTTGTAGGCAACAAGGCTAAGTATTATTCATACGCAAAGCTTATGCCTACAGCAAAAAAGGCAAAAATAAGCCTTGTAAAGCTTATCAGAAGATAAAATTTTACTTTAAACACTGACGTCACATAAGGAAATACCGCCTTATGTGGCGTTCTTTTGTTTTGATACAGATTTTTTTATAAGTTTATAAAAGGATAAAATACAATATGTTGATACATCAACCGAAATGAAACACAACAAGAGGAAAAGCGCAGTGTTTCTGCCACTTAGCAGGGACACCGTACAAATAAAATAGCAAGAAAACCATTGACAAAAACAGAAGGTTTGTTGTATAATGGTTTTCTGCAAGCTGTGTCTTGCTCTATTTAACTATGTAAAAAAGCGTCGGACACCATATTGCCACCACTTCTACAACTCCTGATGCAATATGTCCCGTTTTAATATTATTAAAGGAGGTCAAAACAATGAAAAGAACTTACCAACCCAAAAAGCGCCACAGAAAGATGGAACACGGTTTCCGCAAGAGAATGGCTACAAAGAACGGCCGCAAGGTTCTCGCTCGCAGAAGAGCAAAGGGCAGAAAGCAACTGACATACTAAGGGATTGATTTTTCTTGCAGAAGTATATTACGCTAAAAGAGAATACAGACTTTAACCGCGTATATTACCGCGGAAAGTCTTCGGCTAAACCTCAGCTGGTTGTTTATGTGCTTAAAAACCGTCTGGGTGTATGTCGCATTGGCATTACAACAAGCAAGAAAATCGGTAACGCAGTAGAACGCAATCGCTCCCGTAGGATTATTAGAGCCGCTTTTCAGTCGGTTATAAAGGAACATAACTTTGAGGGAAAGGGTTACGATTTTGTTTTTGTTGCAAGAACTAAAACAAAGTTTCTCAAAAGCACCCATATAGAAAAAGCTATGTTGGAGTGCTTTAAGGATTTAGGTGTTATTAAATGAAAAGGCTGATGCTTTCTCTTATACGGTTTTACCGCAGAAGAATTTCACCTCACCTGCCCCCTATGTGCAAGTATTATCCTACTTGCTCAGTTTATGCAATAGAAGCAATTGAGACACACGGCGCGTTAAAGGGCGGTGTGCTTGCTTTGTTACGCATTTTAAGGTGTAATCCCCTGTTCCCGGGCGGTTATGACCCTGTTCCTGAGAAAAAGAACAAGTGTAACCACAAGCACTGAAAAGATCTTTAATATTGACGGAATAATTTTACGGAGGATCAAAAATGGACAAATTTTTTCAAATTCTTTATGTTCCCTTCGGCTTTCTGTTCAGAATTCTTTTTGATTTCGTAGGCAACTACGGACTCGCACTTATTATCTTCACACTGTTTTTCCGTGTTATTCTTCTGCCTTCAGCAGTTAAGCAGCAGAAGGGTATGGCAAAGCAGTACCGTCTTCAGCCCAAGCTGAAGCGCATCAAGGAAAAATATCAGGACTATGCTCCCAATGAAAGAAACCAGAAAATTCAGATGGAGACCAATGAGCTTTATCAGCAGGAAGGTTATTCAGCAATGACCGGCGGCTGTGCACCTCTTCTTCTTCAGCTTCCTATTCTCTGGGGTCTTTACGGCATCATCCGTATGCCTCTTACTCACGTTCTCAACATCAGCAAGGAAGCAGTTACTGCTCTTACCGCTGCAGTTGCTGAACTTGGAGAATCAACAACAAGAACTGCTGCTTATGCAGAATCTCTTGTAATTTCAAAAATTGCAGAGCTTGTTGAAGCAAATCCTGACCTTGTTACAAAGTTCCCTGAAGCTATTGAAAAAATTCAGAACTTTAACTTTAAGATTTTCGGCATCGACCTTGGTACAATTCCCAGTATGGATACATTCAAAAACTGGGCTGAAGCATCAACCGAAGCCAAGCTTATTCTTCTTATCCCCATTCTTTCAGCTGTCACTTCTCTTATGACAAGTGTGCTTACACAGGTAAGACAGAAGAAAACCAACCCCGACGCACAGATGCAGGGTATGGGTTGCATGATGCTTTCAATGCCTCTTATGTCACTCTGGTTTACCTTCCAGTTCCCTGCAGGTATGGGTATGTACTGGATTCTTTCAAACGTATTCGCTTTCTTCCAGACTCTTATCCTCGGTCACTTCTATGCTCCGAGAAAGACAGTTGCTCAGCATATGGTTGCTGAAACAATTGAACGTCGTTCATATGAAAAGGCAAAGAAAGCTGCAGCTGACAAAGAAAAGAACGAACAGAACTAAAAGCCACAAAACAACAAATACTTTTTATATTTTGTAAACGGTGGTGAAAACTAAAAATGATACATGAAGCTATTGCAACAGGTGCAACAGTTGACGAGGCAAGAGCAAACGCAATTGCTGAGCTTAAAGCTCCCAAGGATGCAGATGTACACACTGAAATCCTTGCTATGCCCACAAAGAAGATCTTAGGTCTTTTTGGCGGTTCACCTGCTAAAGCACGTGCATATTATGAAACACCCGATGCTCCCAAGGCTAAGGAAGCTGCACCCAAGGCAGCTCCCAAAAAGGCTGAAAAGCCTGCAGCCAAAGCTGAAAAGCCCGCTGAAGTAAAAGCTGAGGTTAAGGCTGAAGCAAAACCTGCAGAGGTTAAGGCAGAAGCTGAAAAGAGCAGCGTGGAAATTGATATTGCTTCTTCAAAGAGCATTCAGAGTGCAGTGGATTACCTTGCAGCCGTACTTAAGGGTATGGGTGTTGCTGAAATGTCAGCAAAGGCTTTCCGCACAAGCGATGATGAAATCATCCTTGAGCTTGACTGCGGTGAGGATTACGGCATCGTAATCGGCAGAAGAGGCGAAACTCTTGATTCAATTCAGTATCTTACAAGACTTGTTGCCAACAAGTACAAGACTGAAAACGAATATGCGAGAATTTCAATCAACATCGGTTCTTACCGTGAAAAGAGAAAGAATACACTGAGAGCTCTTGCTAAGAAGAACTCAGAAAAGGTTCTCAAATACGGCAGAAACGTTACTTTTGAACCCATGAATCCCTATGAGCGCCGTATCATTCATACAGCAGTTCAGGAAATTGAGGGTGTTACATCACACTCAGTAGGTTCAGATTCAAACAGAAGAGTTGTTATTACTCTTGCAGAAGGCGTTAAGCCTACACATCCTTCCAAGGGCGGCTATAACAGAGGTCGCGGCGGTAAGGGCGGTTACAACAACCGTGGCAGAGACAGAAGAAACAACAATTCTTATACACCGTCAGGTGAACAGAGAGCACCCAGAACAGACGCAGGCGCTCAGAAGGTTTCACTTTACGGCAAAATCAACTGATTTCAGAAACACCTGTGAGTTAA
>JAFOXT010000287.1 GCA_017425745.1 Clostridia bacterium
AAGAACAGAACGGCCCAGTTGATTTTTCAGACAATTTATTGTACGCTGGGATTTGTAGGGATTGTTGCAAGCTTCGGAATCTTTGATGATATCACTGCTTTCCGTTGGGATTTTTATGTATACTTTACAAACATAAGTAATTATCTGTGTATCGGTATAATGGCTGCCGCTCTCATTCAGACAGTAAAGAAAAAAGAGGACAGCTTTGTTACAACTTCACCTCTTATGAAATTCATCGGAATGCTCGGAATTCTGCTTACCTTCCTTGTGTTCAATATTATGCTTGCAGGTAACCGTGACCCTCAGCTCAACTGGAGAATAGGCAGTCTTACTTTTCATGTAGTGCTTCCGATTATGTATGTTGCACATTGGTTCCTGTTTTATGAGCGCAAAAAATGCAAATGGTTTTATCCTCTTGCTTCTGTAGCTTTCCCGCTTGCTTACCTTGTTTTCATTTTTATCCATGCGGCAATTATGAAGTTCGACACATCAGTGTTGCTTCCCGGAACAACAACTCCGCTTATTTATCCCTACTTCTTTGTTAACCTTGAAACACAGGGTGTAGCAGGTGTTGCAAAATGGATTGCAATTCTTCTTACAGCTTTTGTAGCAGTAGGCTTCATTTTCTTCGGTATTGATAAAATAGGCAAGAAAAAAGTTCAAAAATAAACGGATTATAAAGTAAAATAAAAGTGCTGAAAAACTTCTGTTTTTCAGCACTTTTTGCTTAATTAAGTAAATCAAATGTAAGTGTGACACTCCAGCCGTAATCTCTGATTGTCTGATATTTCACTCTGAAATCATAGGGCTCAACTACATCACCTTTTCTATTGAAGCAGAAGGGCGGTATTCTGTTTTCACTGTCATAAAACTCATAAATGGTACCCGTACGGTTATACCACTCGTCAACCACTTTAAGGGTGTTGCTCTTGATTTCGTCTGCTATATCGTCGTATCCGTACTCCTGAAGTCCCTTTAAAATCATATAATTATAGTTAATCCAGACAGGGCCGCGCCACATATCTGTTCCGAAGGTTTTATCCTTTTTTGATATAGTCGGTACAGAAAATTCTGTGCCGAATTCGTCGGGATTTTTAAGGTGAGAAATAAGCTTTTCAGCCTTTATACTGTCGCATATTCCTGCAAAAAGCGGAAGGAAAGATGAAACCGACTGTACCTTATGAAAGCGGCTGTAGGGGATATCATAATCATAATAAAAGCCGTCATCTTCGCACCACAAAGTGCTGTTTATATCTGCTTTTATCTGTTCGTACCAGGCTTCAAAAAAGTCCGCATTTTCTTTGTCCTCAAGCACGTCAGCAAGCTTTTTCATAAATCTTATTTCGTTTGCCATATAGCAGGAAAAGTCAATTGCATAAAGGTCGCTGTCTGTATCGAATCTGGGTGAATTATCCATACCCGATTCATCACATCGGTTATTCAGCTCAGGATTAGTGTGCCAGGAGTAAAGCTCTTTTTCACTTTTTCTTCTGTTATTTCTGCACCAGAGAAGAAACTCCTTGTTTCTTTTTAATACAGTACGGAGGAACTCTTTGTTGCCGCTTTTTTCATATGTGAGCCACGCACCCCAGGCAATAACGGGAGGCTGAGTAATATCTGAAATAAAGTCGGGTCTTGCCATATGGGGAATGAAGCCGTCATCTCTCTGAATATCGAAAAGGGCGAGAATAAGGTTTTCTGCAATGTCTGTGTCAAGATGTCTGTGGCCGATTGCGTGAAAAACTGAATCCCACAGCCACATATTTCTGTGAGGCAGACGGTCAGGCGTTGACCATATTCTTTTGATGTTACCCTCAGGTGAGTAAAGCTGACTTTTCATAACGCTTATGCACTTTGCATATAAGGCTGAATATTCGCCGTCATAAGCTTTTTCAAAGATCTTTGTCTTTTCAGCTTTAAGCTCATCAAGCTTATGCTCCATACCTTTTTCGCAAAGAGCAACAACCTCTTCTTCACTTTTTCCGTAAGCAAAAGCAAATAAGCCGTTTCTTTTAAGAAGAGCCGTAAAATCTCCGTCGTCAGTGTTATGAATTTCAATATCGCCTTTACTGATTACTTTACCCGTACCGCCAAGACTTACAAAAACACCGCACATATCAGTGTATTCGCCAATAACAAGATGTCTTTCGGCAAAGAGTATACTGGAAGTACCCATAAGAGATTGGAGTACAATCATATCAGAGATAACACATGTAAGCTCGGGAGAAAGGAACTTATTCATATCGCCGAAGTAAAGAGTTCTTCGGCATGCTGTATTAAATATAACTCCGATTTTATCACCCGTTAAGGTGCCTGTGAAATCATCGGCGAAAAAAGAGTCTCCGTCAAGGGCTGAGAAAGCAAAAAGCTGACCCTGACCCCATTTTTTTGGTATCATTTGAATTCCTCCTGAATTCTTCGGATTTAGTTGTTTTTTGTTTTAAGCACCTCATAAGCGACATCGGGAATATCTGTAATAATGCCGTCAGCACCGATATCTCTCAGAAATACCATTCTTTCTGTATCATTGATTGTCCAGTACTGAACTGCAACATTATTTTTATGAGCGTAATTCAGAAGTCTTGATGTGCCGAGATTTGCAATATATCTGTCAGGCGGCACCTGTAAAACATCGAATTTATAATATCCCTCAGGCTTATCAAAGCCGAAGATAGAATCCGCAAACAGCTTTGCTGCTTCAACGTTGGAAGCACAACGGGTTAAATCGGGATAATTCTCCTCAAGATAGTTGATGGTTGCTCTGTCAAAGGACGCAACAATTACTCTGTCTGTAAGATTCATATCACTAAGAATACCGTAAAGGATATCTGCTGCCTTAAAGCCGGATTCACCTCTGTTTTTAAGCTCAATACTGTAATAATAGCTGCCGTTTTCTTCAACGTAAGCCAATGCATCGTTTACTGTAAGAGCTCTGAGATTGTCAGGGATATCATCTCCGCGTAAGCCCTGATAGGGAGCTTCACCGTCTTCGTTTTTGAAATATTCACCGAAGTTGAGCTTACGAAGCTCTTCATAGGTGTAGTCACCGGGATAGTTTTCTGTTTTTCCGAAATGCTCAA
>JAFOXT010000288.1 GCA_017425745.1 Clostridia bacterium
GCAAGCAAACAAAGAAGCTCTGCAATTTTACTCCTTATGTCATTTCTGAAATCACTCAGGATGACGGAGTAAGTGAAACTAAAAAATTATTGTTAGGAGGTGAACACGAAAACGGCCGTCAGCTTAAAGAAATAGAAGTTGACGGCAATGACCTTGCAACTTTCAACTGGCTGATGAACGCCTGGGGAGTTGATTGTATTCTTGAAATCGGTTCTAACATTAAGGACTACATAAGATACGCAATACAGTCAACTGCAAAGTTTGCTACAAAGCAAACTACTTATGCAATTACAGGTTGGAAAAAGATTGAAGGTAAATGGAAATATCTGATGCCCGGACTTGCTGACACCAATGTAAGCCTTAGCGGTAAGCTTGACCGCTACGAATTTATCGAAGAGTACACAGAAAAAGATATTGCAAAGGCTTTTCATTTGATGAATTACGACGTTGCACCAAAAGAGATAATATACACTTTAATGGCATTTACTTTTATGTCACCACTGAACGAGTTTCTTCACAGAGCAAACTGTGAACCGAAATTCGTTCTTTTTCTTTTGGGCAAAACAGGTACTCGCAAAAGCACACTATCAGCGTTGTTCTTATCTTTCTTTGGTAAATTCACATCATCTGATTTGCCTTTGTCGTTCAGGGATACTGCCAACAGTATTACACACCATGCTTTTACTCTGAAAGATGTGCTTACCTGTATTGATGACTTCCACCCTTGCGGTAAACAAGAGGAAACAAAGCTGACATCAACAGCACAATCTATTATGAGGTCATACGGTGACCGAACAGGCAGAGGCAGACTTAAATCAGATGCAACACCTATGGATTCCCGACCGCCTCAGGGTAATGCAATTATCACTGCTGAGTTTCCGCCTGATATTAGCGAAAGCGGTACTGCAAGATACTTTGGTCTTGAACTGAAATCAGGTGATGTGAATCTCAGCATGTTATCAATGTTACAAAAAGAAGCTTCGGAAGGTATACTTCAGAAAACAATGTATGCGTATACAAAAATGATTTCAAATTTTGCAAATGCTGATGAGAAAAAATTTGTGGGTTCTCTGGCGGAAAGTTTCAGAATATACAGAAACGAATTTAACAAACAGAATATTCAGTGTCACGGCAGAGTGCCTGAGATAGTTGCAAACCTCAGAATCGGTATGAAGATGTTTCTTTTGTTTATGAAAGAACACAAAGTTATTGACGATGAGGCTTGCAGTAATATTGAATCTGAATTTTTCGAAATTCTCTGCGTATTGGCAATAAGACAATCTGAAAATATTGAACAGGACAAGCCTACACATAAATTCATCCGTAAACTTTATGCTTTGATTGACAGTGGTTCTGCAGTAATTATCAATCGAAACTTTGAGCCTAATGTAATTCCAAATAATCTTATAGGTTATGAAGATGATGATTACTACTATCTTAACAAGACTGCAGCTCACAGAGCAGTAAAGAAACTCTGTGATGAGCAAGGCGAAAGCTTTACGATTAC
>JAFOXT010000038.1 GCA_017425745.1 Clostridia bacterium
CCCGACGAAAGAACAGCTGAGTATTATGCCTTAAGACCCTGCGCAAGAGCAGTTTTTGATGCAGCCGAAATACTTGAAGAAATGATAGAAAAATATGGATAAGAGAGAAGCCACAAAGGCTTCTCTTTTTCGTATAAATTCTTAAAAGATTGACAAAAAATCTTTCTGTAGGGCTTGATACTTTCAATTTTACATGTTATAATATCTTAATACAATTTAGCAAAACCAAGCATATTTCAAAAACGAGAGAAAGGATTATGGTTATGGATTTCAACTCAAAGTTTGTAAAAGAAGGTCTTACCTTCGACGATGTACTTCTCATTCCTGCCGAATCAAATGTTCTTCCTGCAGATGTAAGTCTTGAAACTCAGCTTACAAAGGGTATCAGACTCAACATTCCCGTAATGACAGCTGCAATGGACACAGTAACAGAATCAAGAATGGCAATTGCAATTGCACGTGAAGGCGGTCTTGGTGTTATTCACAAGAATATGTCAATTGAAGCTCAGGTTCAGGAAGTTGACAAGGTTAAGAGAAGCGAAAACGGTATTATTTCAAATCCCATGTTTTTGGCTCCCGACAACTACGTTTACGAAGCTGAAAACCTTATGCACAACTACCGCATTTCAGGTGTGCCCATCTGTGAAAACGGCAAGCTTGTAGGTATTCTTACAAACCGTGACCTCCGTTTCCTTTCAGATTATAATATTAAAATCAAAGAAGTTATGACAAAGGAAGGCCTTGTAACAGGTCCCGTTGGCACAACTCTTGAAGAAGCAAAGATCATTCTTATGAAGCACAAGATTGAAAAGCTTCCTCTTGTTGATGATGCAGGCTACCTTAAGGGTCTTATTACAATCAAGGACATCGAAAAGGCTGTTCAGTATCCTCACTCAGCAAGAGACTCAGAAGGCAGACTTCTTTGTGCTGCTGCTCTCGGTGCAACACCTGACGTGCTTGACAGAGCTGCTCCTCTTGTTGCTGCTCATGTTGACGCATTCGTTCTTGACTCAGCTCACGGCCACAGCAAGAACATTCTTAAGGCAGTTGAAAAGGTTAAGGCTGCATTCCCCGACATTTCACTTATTGCAGGTAACGTTGCTACTGCTGAAGCTACAAAGGCTCTTATCGAAGCAGGTGCTGACGCTGTTAAGGTTGGTATCGGCCCCGGTTCAATCTGTACAACCCGTATCGTTGCAGGTATCGGTGTTCCTCAGATTACTGCTATTTATGACTGTGCAGAAATGGCTGCTAAGTACGGCAAGAATGTAATCGGTGACGGCGGTATCAAATACTCAGGCGAAATCGTTAAGGCTATTGCTGCAGGTGCAAGCGCAATTATGGTTGGTTCACTTGTTGCCGGCTGTGAAGAATCACCCAGTGAAACAGAAATCTATCAGGGTAGAAAATACAAGGTTTACCGTGGTATGGGTTCAATTGCTGCTATGAATCAGGGCAGTAAGGACAGATACTTCCAGGCAAACAACAAGAAGCTCGTTCCCGAAGGCGTTGAAGGCCGTGTACCTTACAAGGGAACTCTCAGCGAAACCGTATATCAGATGATGGGTGGTCTTCGTGCAGGTATGGGTTACTGCGGTTGTGCAACAATCGACGAGCTTAAGGAAAAGAC
>JAFOXT010000289.1 GCA_017425745.1 Clostridia bacterium
CGGTTTGAGGGGCATTGAACACGACCGCTGCCTGTGGCAGATAAAGGGAGTGTGAAATGGCGCAGCGGTCAAAGTTTCTGTGCCGCTCCAAGGCACAAAGAAACTTTGGGCACCGCAAGAGGCGTGGGGCAGCTCGTACGGGTTCAAGTCCCGTCTCTCGCACCAAAGCTCAGTAGCCAAAAGGCTGCTGAGTTGTTTTTTATTTTAAAAAAACAATAATCTTCTTATTATTAATATATCAACATAAAAGAACCTCTTTTACTTTTCGGTAAAAGAGGTTCTGATTTTGATTGGTTTATTTTACGTGTAAAATTAAAGCACTGAAATTGCGTCGCTGATGGTTTTTTCAAGGGCTTCTCTGCCGTACTTGTCAACCTCTGCCTTGTTCTTTTCGCCGTGTGTAAGACAGCCTGCACCACCGATACAGCCGCCTACGCAAGCCATACCTTCAATAAAGTTTGCATCAAGAACATTCTTGCTCTTTTTGAGAAGTGCTACTCTGCATTCTTCTATACCGTCACAAGCAATAGGCTTGAGATCAAAATCAATTTTCTGCTCTATAAGTCCCTGCTTAACCGCATCGGTAAGACCGCCTGAACGTGCAAAGATTCTACCAAAGTATGATGCGTTATCAAGTACATCTTCGCCGAGAGTTGTAATGTCAATGTTGCGGCTATCGTAAAGTGCCTGCAGTTCTTCAAATGTAAGAACTGCATCAACATAAGGCTTAACAGTGTCAAGCTGTGCTTCGGCTTTCTTGGCTGTGCAAGGGCCGATGAACACAATTTTTGCAGTTTTATCTGTTTCCTTGATATACTTAGCAAGAGTCGCCATAGGTGAAAGATTATGAGATACCAAAGGAAGAAGCTGCGGAAAGCTTGACTTCACATACTGCACAAAGGCAGGACAGCATGAGCTTGTAAGGAAGCCTTTTTCTGAAAGCTCCTTGGATTCAGCCTGAGCTACCATATCAGCACCAAGAGCAGCCTCAACAACAGTAAAGAAGCCGAGCTCCTTGAGGCCGGTTATAACCTGACCAAGCTTTGCATAGGTAAACTGACTTGAAATTGAAGGAGCCACCATTGCATAAACCTTATAATTCTTGTTGTTGTCACTGTTTTTAATCATTTCAACGACATCAACAATAAAGGATTTGTCTGTTATTGCACCGAAGGGACACTGATAAACACAAGCGCCGCACTGTATACACTTACTGTCATCAATTGATGCAGCATTATCCTTGTTGATAGAAATAGCCTTTACCTTGCAGGAAATCTGACAGGGTCTCTTACGGTTGACAATTGCCGCAAAGGGACACACCTTGGCACACATACCGCATTCAACACACTTTGATTTATCAATATGTGCAACGTGATTCTGGTCAAAGGTAATTGCACCCTTTTTGCATACATCCTCACATCTGTGAGCAAGACAGCCACGGCATGAATCAGTTACAACATATCCCGCATCGGGACATTCGTCGCAGGCAATATCAATTACCTGAATAATATTATCGTTGTATGCTCCGCCACCCATGGCAAGCTTAACTCTTTCAGCAAGAATTGCACGCTCTTTGTAAACACAGCAACGCATTGTCGGTGTTTTGCCCGGTACGATTATTTTAAGAATATCAAAGGCATTCTGTAAAAGAGTACCATTCCATGCCTGGTTTGCCACTTCACGAAGAACCTTATATTTTAAATATTGAACTTTTGTATCAAACTTTTTCATTATAACTCCTTAAAAATAGCTAACTTTAATTCTTTTACCCATCTTTTTCAGACACTCTGACAGCTCCTGAACAAGATTCATTTTTATATTGAAGTTAATAGGAAGATCAGGATTCTGATGAGCAGGATTAATTGCCCTTCCTACATAAAAGTTTATATCTGTCGCTTCTTCAAAAAGCAATCTGCTTATAAGAGAAGCGCCGTCACGTCTGAAACTCCAATGCTCATAAAATTCGTTTTCGCCAAGGTAATCCTTAGCATATTCAAGAACCTTGTTTACGGTAATTACACCTTCTGTTACAAGGTCGACGCCTTCAATTTCGGCTATAGGCGGAACATCGCTTTTTTCAAAATTCAAGGTCGCCTTTAATGTTTTTCCCAGATATTTGGCCGCTATTGATGATGTGGTACCGCCACAGATAATATGCTTACCCTCCTTTGAGAAGAAAAGGGACATCATACGGTCAGCGTCATCGCGGTTTGAGGGAGGACCGAAAAGCATATTCATAGGCTCTCGTTTTCTTACCCTTACAACGCACGCAGTAGCGTCGTCACCGGGCTTTCCGCCATAAAGCTTGTTACATTCGTCAACAAGCATTGTGGACAGATTTTTTGCAGTATAACCTGCCGGTGCAAGAGTTTCAATAAACTCAATGATATCTTCCCTCTTCCAACCGAAATTATATAACATTCCGATACCGGCGTGAGGACATCCGTCACTCATTGCAACAAAAATATCGTTTTCCTGAAGATTGATAACCGAACGGTAAATTTTCTTTCCGTCAATATTCATTTCGGTTTTCGGGTAGTCATAATTCACATCATCCCTGATAACTATAACATGTGGATTGTCATACTGAATTATTTCGGCAACCTCATTATCCTTGATATGAATAATCGTAAAGGTTGAATAAGCTACGCCTCTTACAGAGCACACAGGAAGAGTTGCTGCAATTGTGGAAACACACTCCTCTACCGGAAGTCCTTCTGCCATCATCGTTGAAATAATTTTAGAAGTAAGGGTTGAAAGTATGCTTGCCTTAACGCCGCTGCCAAGTCCGTCTGCAAGAACGATTACGGTTGAATTTTCGCTTTCTTCAACAACATCAACGTGATCACCGCAAAGCTCTTCACCAAAATGATTTATACTTTTATATCCGATATCTGCACACAAATCATTCATCAGTTATCGACTCCTTCAATTTGGCAAGTGCTATTTTGGTTTCAGCGGCAGTTTCACCAAGAAGAGAAGCAATTTCCTGAACAATTCTCATCTGCTTATCAACTACTTTGTCTGCAACCTCTATGGTTTTACGGCTGATATTTTCTTTTCTCTCGCGCTCATATTCCTCATCGGTAACGTCACGCATAATGCCAACAAGAAGATGAGTTTCCTTGTCGTAAACAACAGTCTGCTCAACATAGCGCTTGTATTCTGCAAGATAAACTCTCTGATCCTTGACGTCTCTTCCGCTTGTGAGCACATTCATAAACACACTGGGGTCAAGTATTCTGATAACCTGATCGCCAAGAACATCAGAAGCTGAACGGATATTCATAATTCGTCTTGCTGCTTCGTTAATCTGCTGAACCTCAAGATTTTCGTTAAGAACAATAAGTCCGTTAGGCGTATTTTTAACTATTGTATCAGAAAAGCTTTCTGCTTTATCCTTAAGGAAAGGCAGACACATTGAAATTTCAGCCTTACCCTGACAGATTGCAATAGCCTTTTCACGGCAGGTATTGTAACCGCATGAACCACAGTTAAGCTCATCTGCAGCTTTGAATTTACCCATCTGACGAAGTGCACTGTTGATTTCAATTTCAGAGGGCATCGGAAGCTTATGCTCAATATATTTAATAAACTTTTTAAGCTCTGCAGATTTTGGCTGATCAACCTCAAAATCCTTTGTGCCCGCATATGCTGCAACCTCAAGATAGTCCTTGATGTTTGAGTCGTGCTGATATTTTTCAATAACGGGACCGCCTACACAGCTGCCTACACAAGATGACATTTCAATAAAACAGTTGTGAATTTTGCCTTTTTCTATATCCTTAAGCACTGCCATACAATTTTCCACACCGTCAATTGCAACATAGGCGTACTTTTTGTTTTCGCTCATTGTTTTAAGAACACCGCCGGTTGTGGGGAAAAATCTTGCACGGCTGAAATCGTTGAATTCATCTTCGCTCTGGAGCTCAATATTTTCCTCTTTCATCCATACGGTAAGCTCTTCAAAGGTGAGAACCGCATCAACAATGCCTTCGTAATGGTCTGCCTCATCCTTTTTTGCAACGCAGGGGCCAATAAAGACAGTTTTTGCACCGGGATATCTTTTCTTAATGTCTGCACAGTGAGCCTGCATAGGTGACATTACATCGGCAAGATATTCAAGGCAAGCGGGAAAATGCTTCTGAATAAGAAGGTTAACAGAATGGCAGCAGGAAGAAATAACCACATCTCTGTCCTCTTCTTCAAGCATTCTTTCATATTCATTTTTTACAATTGTTGCACCCACAGCTGTTTCTTCAACATCGAAAAAGCCCATTTTCTTAAGAGCTTTTCTCATTGCGTTTATACCTGCGCCGTCATAATTTGCAATAAAAGACGGAGCAATAGAAACAACAACAGGCTCTCCACTCTGAATGAACACCTTAACCTTTTCTGTTTCGTCAACAATCTGCTTGGCATCCTGAGGGCAGACAACAAAGCACTGACCGCAAAGGATACACTCATCATCTATAATATGCGCCTGATTGCCGGAAAAACGGATTGCTTTGACCGGACAATGGCGGATACATTTATAACAGTTTTTACAGTTTGATTTTTTTAAAGTAAGACAGTTGGACACTGAAGGTCAACCCCTTTCTTTACTAAGGTAACAATTTATTACATCTGATGCTTTAATACATCCAATACATTCTCTTTGAAAAATTCTTTAAAGTTCTCCTTGGTGATACCCGTATGTATATCATCATCAACCTGAACTGTAACACCTACACGGTTACACTTGCCTATACAAAAGCTGCCTGCAAGTGTTATTTCGTCCTCAAGATGATATTCTGCAACAGCATTCTGAAGCAGTTCAACAATTTCAGGTGAACCCTTGATATGACAGGAAGAACCTACACAAATCTGAATTACCATATCATTACACCTTTGCTAAAACTTCGTTTTTGAAGAAATCGGTTACAGTTTCGGGTGTAACTGAATAAAAGGCTTCATCAACAGTAACACATACACCCTGCTGACATTTTCCCATACAGAAGGTTCCGCCAAGCTCAACCTTTTCGCCAAGCTCATTTTCTTTGATAAGCCTCTGAAGCTCTTCAACAACCTGACGTGAGCCTTTGATGTGACAGGAAGAACCGATACAAACTGTAATTTTCATTTTTATCTCTCCTTTATTACTCATAACCTTTAAAAGTATAATTAAACACGCTTCATGTCAAAGTGATAAAAATTCACTTTTCTGAATAAGAAACACTGCTTTATTCTGAGTTTCGAATAATTATACCACAGAACTCGTTAATAATCAATCTTATTTACCGCCAAATATTGACAACTTGCAGAAAAATTGTATAATTGTATATGATAAATAAAAAACAAGTAAAGGGTTTTTACTATGAATAAAATTACAATTATCGGCACCGGCAGTGTCGGCTCAACAATTGCGTACACTCTTACAGCAACAAACATTGCTTCAGAAATCGTTATGATTGACGTTAACGACAAAAAAGCTATGGGCGAAGCTCTTGACATCCGTCAGGGCACTCCTTTCTGTGCACCCTGCTCAATCTATGCAGGAAGCTATGTTGACGCAAAGGATTCAGACATAGTTATTATCACCTCAGGTGTGGCAAGAAAGCCCGGTCAGACAAGACTTGACCTTGCACAGATTAACGTTGATATTCTCAAGAGCATTATCCCTCAGATTACAAAATATGCTCCCGATGCAACTTATGTTATTGTAAGTAACCCCGTTGATATTCTTACCTATACCTTCTGCAAATGCTCAGGCATTCCCGAAGAAAGAATAATCGGCTCAGGTACAATTCTTGACACTGCAAGACTCAGAAGCCGTCTGGCTGAATACTTCACTATCAGCCAACACAATGTTCACGCTTATGTACTCGGCGAACACGGTGACACTTCTGTTATTCCCTGGTCAACAGCTAACATTTCCAATGTTCCCGTTCTGGATTACAGCAAGTCATTCATCAGACCCGAAGGATTGATTGTTCCCGACCTCAGCGTTGAAGAGGTTGAAAATTATGTAAGAAAATCAGGTGCCAGAGTTATTGAGAGAAAGGGCGCAACCTTCTATGCAGTTTCAATGTCTGTATGTCATATCTGCAAGTGCCTTCTCAGCGGTATTGACACCACAATGACAGTTTCCACAATGCTTCACGGTGAATACGGTATAGACGATGTATGTCTTAGTCTTCTTACCGTTGTGGGACGCAAGGGTGCACACAGCAAGGTTATGATTCCCCTTACAGACAGTGAAATCAAAGACCTTCAGAACAGTGCAGAAAGTCTTAAGAACATTATCAGACAGACTAATATATAAAAATTTTCGGATAAATATAAAAATCGCACAAAGCATTTCAAAATGTCCTGTGCGATTTTACTTTTTCAGCTAAAGATTCATATTATCCTATTGAATTATGGTTGTTATCTGTTTATACTTCTATTGAAATATAATCTTACGTATGTTAAAATATCTTAGGAAAGATTATCACAAAGTGAGGTTAATCTATGATTTTTGATATAAATAACTTTACGGCAAAAATTATCTGCGAAGAGCAGCTGACCGACACAAAAATCGAAACTGTTACAAACGGCAATGAGCTTCAACTTCACATAAGCGCAACATCGGACAAGCCGAAATTTGTGGAGCTTCATTGGACAGCAGATGCAGACGATGACCTTCTCGTTCTCGGCGACGCGTGGGAGAGAAGCTACGCAAACCTTCAGTTTCTGCCACTTTCTGAAAGCAGATATATGCCCTGGTATTTTATTGCTACAAACAAGCGTATAAGCTTTTGCTTCGGCGTTAAAACGGGCTGCAATTCCTTTGTAAGCTTCAGATACGATAAAACAGGCATAACCGCTCTTGTTGACCTGCGTAACGGTGGCTGCGGTGTTCATCTCGGTGGCAGAAAGCTGCACCTTGCAACCTTTGTTTATGCAAGCTATGACAATGCTGAAATCTATGAAAACCTTGTGGATTACTGTAAAAAGCTCTGCACCAATCCAATTTTACCAAAGGAAAGAATTTACGGCGGTAACAACTGGTACTATGCATACGGAAAAAGCAAGTATTCACAGATTATTTCCGATGCAAGGCTTCAGGTGCTTCTTGCTGAGGGTATTGACAACAGACCCTTCCAGGTAATTGATGACTGTTGGCAGAAGCACAAATGTGAGGGTCCTTGGCTTCCCAACAGAAAATTCAAGGATATGGAAAAGCTTGCTTCTGAAATTAAAGAAATCGGTGCAAGACCGGGCATCTGGGTGCGTCTTCTTCATAACAGAGACAGAGCGTTGAAAAAAGATATGCGCATTAAAAGAGGCAGAAAAAGACAGTATCTTGACCCTACACACCCTGAGGTACAAAAATACATAAGAGCTGATATTGAACGCATCAGAGATTGGGGCTACGAGCTTATAAAGCACGATTTTTCAACAGCTGACCTTTTCGGTGATTTCGGAGGAAATCTCAACGAAACAATAACAAAAATTGACGGTTGGCATTTTTATGACAAAACAAAAACCAACGCTGAAATTGTACTCGACCTTTACAGACTTATTCTTGAGGCTGCAGGTGATATGCTTATAATCGGCTGTAATACTGTTTCTCACCTTTCTGCAGGACTTGTGCATATTTACAGAACAGGTGACGACACAAGCGGCAGAGAATGGCACAGAACAAGAGATTACGGAGTTAACACACTCGCTTTCAGACTTGCTCAGAACGAAGTTTTTTATATGTGCGATGCCGATTGTGTGGGAATTGTAAAAGGCAAAATACCCTGGAGCAAAAACCGACAGTGGCTTCATCTTCTTTCATATAGTAACACTCCCCTGTTTGTTTCATGCACAGATGAAATAGGTGACGAGGAAAGAAAAGACTTCCGTGAAGCTTACAGAGTTTTCAATGAACCGCACACAATTAAGCCTATAGATATTTACGACACAAAAACGCCCTCAGAGTGGCTTATTGACGGAAAGCTTGTTAAATATAACTGGCGCGACGAAACTTAACCTTACAAGGAGACATAATTAATGAAAAGAATTTTCTTAGCTGTATGCTTTCTTATTTTTTCCGTAATGTTCTTATGTGTACAGCTTAACAAAAACAGCAGCGATACTCCCTCTTCAACCGACCCTTCATCAGCTATTATAAGCTCAACTGTTGCACAGCCCGAAGAGAGCACCGAAGCTCCTTCAGAGCCCACTACAGAGCCCGAGGCTGAAAACAACCCCAGCTATAAATTCAAAAATGCCGCTTTTTACTGTGTTGAAAATGGTGAAATGCTTTTCAGCTATAACGAAAAGGCAAAGCTTGCACCTGCAAGTCTGGCTAAAATCCTTACTGCGACTGTTGCCTATTACTACTCAGACCCCAACGATGTATTTACTGTAGGCTCAGAGCTCGATATGGTAGCTCCGCATTCAAGTCTCTGCCTTATTTCAAAGGGACAGAAAATCACCCTTAATGACCTTGTTGTAGGGCTTATGTTACCCTCAGGTAACGACGCTGCTTATACAATTGCAGTTAACGTTGCACGAAAATTAACAAGCGAAGACCTTCCTGACAAGGAAGCAGTTAAATTTTTCTGTCAGCTTATGAACAGCTTTGCAGAGCTTATAGAAATGGAAAACAGTAACTTCACCTCTCCCGACGGTTGGGACGACAAAAATCAGTACACTTCGGCAAGCGACCTTATCAAGCTTACTCAGTGTGCCCTTGGCATTGAAGAGCTGAAAAACATTGTTACACTTAATCAGAAATATGTGGTGTTCAAATCTGGACAGAATATTACCTGGAAAAGCACAAACAAGCTTCTTGACAAAAGCAGTAAGCATTACAACGAGTATGCTATCGGTGTAAAAACCGGCTCAACAAAAAAAGCCGGCAACTGCCTTGTATCTGCTTTTGAAAAGGACGGACTCACATATATTTCTGTTGTCTGCGGTGTTGAAACAAGTGACGGCAGATACGAAGAAACAAATAAGCTGTTTGACAGCTACGCAGGTTAAAAATTAAAGCTTCTTCTTGCTTTTTAAATTGTTTTATGCTATCCTATTACGGAATTAAATTAAGGAAGGTGCAAACTTATGAAAAATGTTCGCGCAGCAATTTACGGTGCAGGCTCACTTGGTACTGTACTCGGTGCCTACATCACTAAAAACGGCGGTCAGATTGACCTTATAAACCGCAACAAGGCTCACGTTGCAGCCCTTAAAGAAAAAGGCGCAACTATCAACGGCACAGTTAATATGAACGTGCCCGTCAAGGCACTCACCCCCGATGAAATGGAAGGTAAGTATGACGTTATTTTCCTTATGACAAAGCAGCTTTTCAACAAAGAGGTTGTTACAATGCTTAAGGATTACCTCACTGAAAAAGGTGTTATTGTTACTCTTCAGAACGGTATTCCTGAGCCAGGAATTGCTGAAATCATCGGCACAGAGCACACAATGGGCTGTGCAGTTGAATGGGGTGCAGCTTTAGGCGAGCCCGGTGTGTGCACACTTACAAGCGAGCCTGACTCACTCTCCTTCCATATGGGTAAAATGGACGGCATCACAGATGAACAGTTCAGAACTGTTAAGGAAATTCTTGAGCTTATGTGTCCTGTACACGAGGAAGAAAACCTTATCGGCGCACGTTGGTCAAAGCTTCTTATCAACGCTACATTCTCAGGTCTCGGCACAGTTGTAGGCGGCGTTTTCGGTGACGTTTCAGAAGATAAGGATGCAAGAAAGGTTGCAATCCGTTGCATGAAGGAATGCATTGATGTAGGCCACGCAGCAGGTGCTACCTTTGTACCCGTTCAGGGCAAGGATATTACCAAGCTCTTCTACTATAACGGTGCTCTTAAGCGCACATTCGCTACTCTCCTTCTTCCTATCGCAATGAAAAAGCACCGTTCAATTGAACCCTCAATGCTTCAGGACCTTAAAAACGGCAAGCCCTGTGAGGTTGATGCAATCAACGGTGTGGTTTGTGAATGGGGCAGAAAATGCGGTGTTCCTACTCCTATCAACGACAAAATTGTTGAAATTATCAAGAATGAGCAGGAAGGCAAGCTTAAATGCGAAAAAGCTAACATCAGATTCTTCAATCACTTACTGTAAGATAAATGAAAAGCTGTTGCAGAAATGCAGCAGCTTTTTTAGTTTACTATAAAAACAGACTGTCAAAAAGACAGTCTGTTAATTCTTATTTCTCGTTGATAACTGCGGCTCTCTTTTCAGCAAGCTCAACAATAAGTCTCTGCTGAAGCTCACCGTGAATAGGATAGAGAATAAATGAAAGTCCGTAAAGACCTCTTGCAAGAGCAGGAAGAATACAGAAAACAAGCCAGATACCCTTCTGAATTTTGGGGTCAGTGTTGGGAATAGCGTTGCCTAATTCGTCCTTGATGGGCACGTACTTAATCCATGTAAGC
>JAFOXT010000290.1 GCA_017425745.1 Clostridia bacterium
AAGCAACCTGTAAGGCTGACGGTTACACAGGCGATATCTACTGGTCATGCTGCGATAAGCTTTCAGCTAAGGGTTCAACAATTCCCGCACTTGAACACATTGATAAAAATAACGATAACCTTTGTGACTACAACTGCGGTACAGAAATGAACACCTGTAAGCACGAAGGTACTCCCAAGCAGTATATTACAAATCTTGGTGAAAACGGCAAGCTTAATACACACAAAATCAAGTGTCTTGCTTGCGGTCAGATTGTAAAGATTGAAAATTGTGACTTTGATACAAAAGTAGTTGCTCCTTCATGCTATGAGGAAGGCTATACAAAGTACACTTGTAAGATTTGTACTTACTCATTCGTATCAGACTTTGAAGAAAAGACTGAACACGATTTCGGTGAGTGGGAAAGCAACAATGCAACATGTCACGAAATTCAGAGCATGAGCAGACGTTGTAAGAATACAAAATGTCTCTACAAGGAAACAGTTAAGATTATCGATGAGAATACAGGTAAGTACGCTTACGGTGCTCACTCTCTTGTAGTAGTGCCCGGTAAGGATGCAACTTGCACAAAGGCAGGTTATACATCTTACTCAATCTGTATCCACTGTGAAGAAGTTACAGGTTCAAAGCCGATTCCTGCTAAGGGACACGCTGATGAAGACGGCAACGGCAACTGCGATGTATGTGACTCACTTATGGGTTCAAACGGTGTTTGCGGATGCTTCTGCCACAACGACTCCTTCTTTGGCAAAATCATCTTTAAGATTCTTAACTTCTTCTGGAAGCTCTTTAAGATTAACGCAAACTGCGAATGCGGAGTTAAACACTGGTAAAATAATAAGACCGCTGAGGTTAATCCTCAGCGGTCAGACTTTTGATAAACGCACAAGAACAACAATATCCTTCATAAAGATATTAATTGTAATATAATTAATTTAAAATCAATAGAAAGAAAATCGTACAAAGTATCGAACTTTGTACGATTTTGACATTGTTTTGACCTTTTTTTACCCTCTCGGAGTACTTGTATACGCCTTCGGGGTAAAGAAAAGGTCATCTTGTACATTTCTCAAAAGTCTGACAGCTTGTCAAAAAATCATTTTCGACAAGCTGACCGCTGAGGTTAATCCTCAGCGGTTTTCTCTTATACCAATAGGTAAAATAAACAGTATTGAAGGCTCAAAAAATACAAAATAACCAAAAATTAAATGAGCATATTGATTTTAAGTCTGGCTTGAGTTAGAATGTAATCACTTTAAAAAAACTTTTTTTCGGAGGGAAATAAAATGAAAAAATTTTTATCAGTAGTTCTGGCTTTCTGCCTTGTATTTGGTATGTTTGCTATTACTGCATCAGCGACAGACGGCGATTTAATTGTTACTGTTGCAAATGACATCCACTATAACAGCCACTACACATCGAAGAACACAGGTAAGCATAACAGCGTTAATGCTGATTTTGCCCACGTGCTTTCTGATGATAAAATGACACACGAGGGTCTTGCGGTTATCAGCGCATTCCTCGAAGCAGCCGGTACAAATGAAAGCGACTATGTTATCTTCCCGGGTGACCTTGCTGACAGAGGTATCAAGGAAGAAGCTTATAAGGTTGCTTCTATGTTCAGAGAGTTTGAAGCTAAGTACGGAAAGCAGATTTATGTTGTTCCCGGTAACCACGACCTTATGAAAACAACAGTTGCTGAGTTCCGTGAAATCTATGCTGAATTCGGCTACAATGAGGCAATTGCAAGTCATAGCAAAACAGCTTCCTATGTAGTTGACCTTAAAGACAATTACAGACTTATTGCTATTGACTCATGCACTCCCGGCGCAGGTAAGCACGGTATTAATGCTGAGCTTGTAAGCTGGTTGACTCAGCAGTGCAATCAGGCAAAGGCTGACGGTAAAAAGGTTTTTGCAATGATGCACCACAACCTTCTTGAACACTTTATTCTCGGTTCAACAATTCATTCAGGCGGTGTTGTAGGCACAAAGGTTGAAGGCTTTGCAGATGCTCTTGCAAAGGGCGGTGTAAAATATATCTTTACAGGCCACACACACGACAGTGATGTAACAATGTACACAGCAGATGACGGCTCAGTGATTTATGATGTTGTAACACCTACACTTCTTACATACACTTGTCCCTACAGAGTTGTTGAGTTCGGTAAGAATGTAAAAATTGAAACAAGACATATAGACAAAATTGATACAAGCTATCTCAACAATCTCGGCATCAGCGAAAATGCTCTTAAGCTTGCTGAAAGCAACTTTACTGAGTATTCACGAATCTGCACCTTTGTTGGCCTTGAAGCATTTTTCACAAACTTCCTTACAGGTAAGAATCTTAAAAATCTTCTTAAGCTTGAAGATGAAAAGATGAATGCTATTATTGAAAAAGCAGCAGATAAGGTGTGCGAAGCACTTAAAATGCCCATTGAAAAGGCAGATGAAATTGAAGAAGGCAAGAGTCTTGAAAGCCTTGCAGAAAAGTACGATACTGAAATTCCTGATACAGATTATAAAAACCTTATTGATGTTGCAATTCATCTTTATGTAGCGCACAACCTTGGTGATGAAAATTATCCCACATATTCTGATGAGGTCGTTCTTATTGTAAGAGGCGTTGCAATAGCTCTCGGTTATGCACTTGCTGATGTAACTGCAGAAGAATATGCAACAGTTATGTCATTCCTTTTCAGCCTTGCTGATATCAAGGTACCTGTTGATTTCCTCAAATATGCAGGCTCAGGCATTAAGAGAATGGAAGGTATTGAAATTTACATTACAACAGTACTTGTTCCGTTCCTCGGCGAATTCACAGTTGATAATGCTCCCGCTGACAACAATGTGACTCTTCCCGGTTATAACTATACAGCTGATGATGAAGATATCGCTGACCCCAAGGGCGAAAATATGACAATCTGGGAAAAGATTACAGCATTCTTCAATAAGATTTTTGATTCACTTAAAACACTTTTCACATTCTTGCCTTGGGTAGACTGATATGAAAAAAGGTAAAAAAGCATTGATAGCGGCAGGGTGCATAGCTCTGTCAGTTATCGTAGGTGCAGGTGTGTGGCAGTTATCTGTGCATCACCAGTCAAAAAAATATAATCTTATCAGCCTTGATACTTCAAATGTTCCCGAGCCTGTGACGGAGATTTTTGAAGAGGGAGATGTTCAGCTCAGTGAGGTTAAAATGCACTTTACTGTATACGGCGAAGACGGTTATCCTCTCATTCTTGTTCACGGAAACGGCGGAAGTCAGGATTCTCTCAGAGAGGCTGCACAGTATCTTGCAAATGACTACAAGGTATATCTGATAGAAAGCAGATGTCACGGACAGAGCAGTGACCCGGGCGAAATTTCCTATGACCTTATGGCAAAGGACATCAAGGAATTCATTGAAAAAATGGAGCTAGAAAAGCCCTATCTTATGGGACACAGTGACGGTGGTATGAATGCACTTACAGTTGCTTATACTTATCCTGATCTGCTTGGAGGATTCATTTCCTGCGGTTCAAACACGAACCCGAAAAAGTTCAAGCCTTACTTCACAATCGGTGTAAAAATTGCAGATATGATGAAGCCTGACAAGCTCAATGATATGATGCTCGAACAGCCTTGGATGACAAGGGAGCTTCTTTCAAAAATCACTTGCCCTGCTTATATCGTAGCAGGTGAGTTTGACATTATGTGGCTTTCAGACACAGTGTTCATTCACGAATCAATCGAAAACAGTAAAATTGCAATTATAAAGAGTGCAAACCATTCCTCATATATTTCTCAGGACGGTAAACAGGCCTATGTTCTTGCAAGTGAGTTTTTCGGTGCACTCTGATTGAACAGAAACAACATATAAATGTAAAAACGGTGTAGCCTCGTCTGAGGTTGCACCGTTTTGTTGATTTTACAGACGGTCAGTGATATAATGAGCTTGATAAATTTGAATTTTTAGTGCTTTTATTATGAATATAGTAATAGACAGATTTGTCTGGAATGTAAATACGGCATTTTCTCGCTTTGTGTCGTGTTGTATATTTGTGAATTAAGTTAGTCTGTTGATGAAAGGAGGAAATAAAAAAGTGG
>JAFOXT010000291.1 GCA_017425745.1 Clostridia bacterium
TGATTACATAAAGAACAACAAGGATAAGGGTGAAGAGGACAGTTGTTGAAGTTACATTTTTTGATGTGATTTCATCAACAAGTACAACAAATCCGAGAAGTACAGCACCCACAACACCTATATGAACAGTTTTGAACTCTCTCAGACGGATGAAGGTTTTGTATGCAATAAGCAGAAGGAAGAATGAGTAGATAAATGACTGACGGTAGGGCAGGTCATTGGGGAAATGGAAGCCGTGCCAGATATAGTTCAGCCAATTAAGATTAAATGAAGCGTAGAGCACTGCTAAAAGCCCTAATGTGGCAATTTTCTCTTTCTTTGAAATTGTCTTTGTGAAGAAATACAAAGGCGCAAGAATTATAGGAAGCACACCGCAATAGATATTGGGAAGAACATCTTCACCGCTGCTTCTGATGGTTGTTGTAAGTGAAGCAAAATGATTTGCAAGGAAATCAAAATAATTGAAATATGTTTTGAGGTCTTCAGGGAATTTACCTGATGTTGCAGAGCATTCAGAAAGAATTTTGTAAACAGGAATAAGAACAATTGCAAGAAGACCTGCTGCAGCAAGTGAGCCTAAAGCAAAAAGGCAGCCGCTTCTGAAAAATCTGCTGTTTTTAAACCATTTAAGTAAATCTTTTTCATCTTTCTTGAATTCAGTGTCAAGAACTGAGCTGCTGTCGTATTTAAGAACGGTATAATAGAAGAAGTAAATGCATGAGAAAATGCAGATCATAAAGGACATATAGTAATTTGAAAACATTGTAAGACCAAGCGCTGTTACATATATGCCGATTTTACCGTTGTCAATTATTCTTTCAATACAGTAGAGCACAACAGGAAGAAGCACCATTGCATCAAGCCACATAACGTTCCAGTAATATGCAAGCATATAACCGCTGAATGCATAGAGAAGACCGAAGCAAACACCAATAAAAGACTGGTTGTGCTGACTCTTTTTAAGGTAATAAGTAAATGTTGCAGCTGAAAGTGAAGCTTTGAGAAGAATCATCAGAGCAATTGCTTCAGTAATATTTTTATGACCGAAAAACATTACGAGCGCACTTAACGGGCTGGAAAGATAATTGAAATAGTTACCGAGGAAACAGCTGCCAAGACCTGATGTCCATGAATAAATAAGACTGTCTCCATGCTTTATTCTTTCATAAAGCTCAGCAAATAAAGGACCGTACTGGTGATAAAGGTCCATTCTGAGTATTGTTTTGTCACCAAAGGGTACCATCTGATTGCACAGAAAAACAATAAGCATTGTTCCCATTGTTACAATAAACGCAAGGAAAATGTATTGATTTTCGGCAAGTAAATTTTTCTTTTTAGCAGTCATTTTCAGCCTTCTTTCTGAATTTTTTTGATTTGTGTACTATAATACTATAAAATGCAGGTTTCTTCAAGTGTGTAAATAAACTTTATCCCAAAAAATAATCAGTAACAAGCATTAAAGAAAATCCCGTCAGAAGTGCATAGGTTGCTCCTCGCTCACTTCCGTGCGCATGGGTCTCGGGGATCATTTCATCACTGATTATATAAAGCATTGTTCCTCCTGCAAAAGCGAGTGCAAACGGTAAAACGGCAACTGAAACATTAACTGCAAAATAACCTATCAGTGTGCCGATTATTTCAATTACACCGGTCGCAGCAGCACAAAGGAAGGTTTTTCCGGGTTTTACACCTGCTGCAAGCATCGGTCCTATTATTACCATACCTTCGGGAATGTTCTGGAGAGCAATACCGCCTGCAATTATAAGTGCCTGAGAAATGTCGCCTGAACCGAAGCCAACACCGGCAGCGATGCCTTCGGGCAAGTTGTGAATTGCAATTGCAATTACAAAAAGCAATACTTTACTTAAATTTGCATTGTTTTCATGAATCTCGCTATCGGTGCCGACAAGCTTATGAAGATGCGGTACTAATTTATCGATCAGATTAAGGCCGAATGCACCGGTAAAAATACCTGCAAGAGTAATAATAATGCCGTATTTTCCACCGTAATCAATTGACGGTACGATAAGGCCAAGCACAGCGGCAAACAGCATTACACCGGCAGCAAAGGAAAGAACGATATCACTGAACCGATGTGTGATTTTTTTGAACAGAAAGCCCAGAACTGTACCGAAAATTGTTGCACCACCGACACCTAATGCGGTTAAAATTACAAGTTTCATATGTATCACCTCATTTATATTTTTGATTATATCATAGTTTTTTCATTTTTAAGCAAAAATAAATATTAAATAAATATGTACGAACTGCACAAATCTATTAGTTGATATTTTAGAAAATTAACTATCGTTATTGAATTTAGAAATTTAATGTGATAATATATACTCATTAATTTTAAGGAGGATTTCCAATGATGAAAAAATTCAAGAATGTAATTTCAGTATTATTGGCTTTTGTTCTTGTGATTACATCAGCAGTTTGTGGCGTTGCTGTAAATGACGGCGCTGATTCAGCTGAAGAATCAACAACAGTTGTCGAAAACACTGAAGCTACTGAAGAAACCACAACCGAACCTTCAACAGAAGAAGTAACTACTGCTCCTTCAGAAGAAGAAACAACAACAGAAGCTCCTTCAGAAGAAGAAACAACAACAGAAGCTCCTTCAGAAGAAGAAACAACA
>JAFOXT010000292.1 GCA_017425745.1 Clostridia bacterium
AGTTGACGGTAAGGTACACCACACTGTTAAGGAATTTCAGAAAACCTTTGATAAGTACGGTGCTTTTGCCTATGACGGTCTGAGTGAAAAAAAGGTGCTTTATCTTACCTTTGACTGCGGTTATGAGCATAACGGCCTTACGGGTAAAATTCTTGATGTGCTGCAGAGAAAAAATGTACCTGCAACCTTTTTCTGCACCCTCGATTATCTTAAAACCGCCCCTGATTTTGTGGCGAGAATGATAAACGAAGGACATATTGTAGGTAACCATTCTGCAACTCATCCGTCCTTTGCAGAAATCAGCAGAGAGAAAATGGCAAAAGAGCTTGAGAACTTTGAAAATTACCTGAGGGAGAATTTCGGATATGCTTCAAGGTTTTTCCGCTTTCCTGCAGGTGAATATACGGAAAGTGCCCTTCAGCTTGTTCAGAGCCTTGGCTTTGTAAGTGTTTTCTGGTCAACGGCTTACGATGATTGGGATGTAAGCAAAATAAGAGGCAAGGATTATGCCGTAGATAAGGTTATGTCACGGCTTCACAACGGTGCAGTGATTCTGCTTCACTCGGTGTCGCCCGATAACGCTGAGGCATTGTCTGAAATTATTGACAAGGCACGCGGAGAAGGCTATGAGTTCAGAAGTCTTACACAGTACGGCACCTGAGATTGACAAAAGCAGTGCACTGTGATATAATTCTGAAAACTGCCACCGGGTAGAGAAATGCAACAGCATTCGTAACACATCGTTAGGTCTTAGAAGATGTGTACGGATGCTTATTTTTTTGGAGGTACAATGAAAAAGCTTAAATACTTTTCTAAAACAGATGTGGCCTTGTGGAGCTTATCTGTTGTTTCTATAACTTTATCCTTTCTGATTTTTGACAGGGAGAATTATTTTACTCTTATAGCGTCGCTAATTGGGGTTACCTCTCTTATTTTTAATGCAAAGGGCAATCCTTTCGGTCAGCTTCTGATGGTTATTTTCAGCATAATTTACGGACTGATTTCTTATGGCTTTTCTTATTACGGCGAAATGATTACATATATGGGAATGTCAGGGCCTATGGCGTTTTTTGCTCTTGTTTCGTGGCTGAGAAATCCCTTTGAGGGCAAGAAAAGTCAGGTAAAGGTAAACCGTATAAGTAAAAAAGAAATCTGCTTTATGGTGTGTCTTACAGCTGTTGTGACGGTGCTGTTTTATTTTATTCTCCAATATTTCAATACGGCAAATCTTGTTTTCAGCACCCTTTCGGTTACCACAAGCTTTGCGGCAGTTTATCTCACCTTCAGAAGAAGTCCCTATTTTGCTTTGGTTTATGCCCTTAATGACATTGTTCTTATTATACTGTGGGTGTATGCTTCGTTCAGTGATATTACATATTTGTCTGTAGTTATCTGCTTTGTTATGTTTCTTATCAATGACATTTACGGCTTTATCAGTTGGCTCAGAATGGAAAAGAATCAGAAAAAACACTCTGCATAAGAAAACACCGGACTGTTCAGAACGAACAGTCCGGTTAAGCTTTAACTGAATTTATATGTCTTACCCTTTTCAGTTGTGAAGCTTGTTATACCGTTTTCAAAAGCGGTTTCAACTTCGTTTCCGTTTTCGTCATAAACGATAAGGATTTTTCCGTCATATCTGAGCTTGCAGGTTCCTCCTGCCTTTGAAGTAAGTGTGCCTTCCTTGAGCTTTCCGTCTTTCCATTTAAGGCTTACTTCAAAATTGCCTCGTGCAACAAGTCCTGAAATTTCACCTTCGCTCCAGCTTTCGGGAAGAGCAGGGAGCACGTGGATATAACCGAGATGGCTCTGAAGAAGCATTTCGCAAATGCCTGCAAGAAGACCGAAGTTACCGTCAATCTGGAAGGGCGGGTGAGTGCTGAAAAGATTATCAAGCACGGTGTCCTTTATAAATTTTGTAATAAGGTCATCACACTTGTTGCCCTGAAGAAGTCTTGCATAGCAGAGGATTCGCATAGCAAGTCCCCAGCCTGTACTCTTGTCGCCTCTGTCCTTGAGAGTTGTAAGGCAAGCGTTGAGAAGCTTTTCGTCTGCAGGGTTAACCTGTCTGAAGGGATAGAGACAAAGAAGGTGTGAAATGTGGCGGTGTTTTCTCTGTACACCCATACCGTGGAAGCCACGCATAAAGAAGCTGTCCTCGTCGTACCATTCCTTGACCTGACCCCATTTGCCGATGTTTATTGGTCTGAGCTTTTCAATCTGAACCTTGATTTTTTCAATAAGGTCAGTGTTTACTTCGGCTTCAAATCCCTCTTTTATGAGAATTTCAGCAGCTTCAATTGTGCTGTAGAAAAGGTCGTAGATAATTGTCTGGTCGTATGTATTGCCTGAGGAAACGGGACCGTGCTCAGGTGAGAAGCCGGGTGAACAAACAAGTCTTCCGCTGTTTTTATCTTCAATAAGAAGCTGTGACCACATAAGTGAGCATTCTTCCATTGTGGGATAAATATCTTTTCTGAGCTTTTCTGTGTCGAGCGTGAAAAGATAGTAGTCATACATATTCTGAAGTGCCCATGCACCGTTTGTGGGTGCCCAGCCCCATTTCCATTCACTGCCGGGACCTACAAAGCCGAGAGGTGTAACCATTGTGTGGAACATAAAGCCTGTAGCCTTGTCATAATCGGGCTCACCGTCCTTGTTTTCGCCTATGCCGAGAGTTTTGTTTGCAACAATTCTGCCGGGCTTTTTAAGGCTGTTTACAAAGTCGATATAGGGGAGAGTTGTTTCTGCAAGGTTAGCAACATAAGCACCCCAGTAGTTCATCTGCACATTAACGTTGAAATGGTAGTCGCAGCACCAGGGAGGATTGTTCTTTGCGTTCCATATACCCTGAAGGTTTGCAGGCAGACTGCCGTCTCTTGAGGAGGCAATAAGAAGATATCTGCCGTAATTGAAAAGGGTTGTGTAAAGTGCGCGTTTGTGCTCGCCCTTTCTTGAAAAGCGCTTGAGCATATGGTTGGTTGCAAAAAGGCTTTCGTCTTCGCCGAGAGTAAACTTAACGCGGTTGAAAAGAGCCTGATAGTCGTCAAGGTGAGTTCTGTAAAGCTCGCCGAAGGTTTTTTCTGAAGCTTTGTTTACTGTGTCGAGCGCTTTCTTCAAAGGGTCGCTGCCGTCTGAAAAACGGGGGAAATCATTCACATAGTCTGTTGCAAGACTCATAATAACAACAACGCTTTCAGCGTCTTTTACAGCAATTGTGCCGTTTTCAAGCGCTTCAACTGTACCGCCCTCAGGAATGATTTTTACAGCGCAGCCGTATTTCATTGAGTTTTTCTCTTTGCCTGCTTCTGCGCCGAGTCCTGCATTTGCGGTAACTGTGCCTTCAAGAAGAATTGTGTTATCCTCTGCCTTGGGTGTGCCCTTCTGCTCTGAAACAACATAGGTGTTGAAGCTGAGCTTTGCATCTTCACCCTCAGCCTTGAGTCTTGCCACAAAAACATTGTCGGGATAGCTTACAAAATAGTGACGTGTATAAGTGATGTCCTTTGACTTGAAGCTTACCATTGATGAAGCTGTTTCAAGGTCAAGGTCTCTTACATAATTTGAGGTTTCAGCAAACTTTTCAAACTGAAAATAAAGGTTGCCGAAGGACTGATAAGCACCGAAGCCCTCCATATTTCCTTCAAGAAGGTGCATTTTTGCCGTTGCACTCTTTCTGTCACCTTTACTGAGAAGCTCCTGGATTTCTCTCATTCCTGCGCCCTTGTCAGGGTTGCTGATGCCGCCGTTGTAGCCGGGTACGTCTTTACCGCCTGACCAGAGAGTTTTTTCGTTGAAGTGAATAAGCTCACAGCTTTCGCCGCCGAAAACCTTTACACCGATTTTACCGTTACCTAAGGGTAAAGCCTGCTTCTCCCAACCGAGATAGCTCATATCGGCAGGCTTGTTATAACAAATAATCATAATTGCACCTCTGTAAAATTTATATATATAATTATACCTTGAAAGAGAAATATGTCAAGATTCAAAAAACATAGTAATATTGAGTTAAAAACTTCGTCAAATAAATTGATTTTTGCGTTCTTTTGTGGTATTATACATAATGTATGATTATAACTAACCCCGAAAGGACTATCTGATGAAAAAAGAGTTTCTCATAAGCGTTCTTACAAAGCAGTTGATTGAAGGCGAAAAAGAAGAGCTTGAGATTTTAACAAAGGCTTTTCTTGAATTGAAGCAGGACGGTTACGTAATTAAATATACCGAAGAGGAAGAGGACGGAAGCAAAAGCGAAACCACTCTTCAGCTTGAAAATAAAAAGCGTATAACAGTAAGCCGTGAAGGAACAATCAGCACACATATGATTATTGAAGAGGGCGTAAGAAATCTCTCACACCATGTAACACCCTACGGAGCATTTTCTATGGGCGTTGTTGCAGATAAAATTGAATCAGATATTTCAGAAAAAGGCGGTATTCTCAGATTCAGATATATGACCGACCTTGAAAATGCACCTTTGGGTGAAATTGAATTCGATATAACTCTTAACCCAATCGGTTGAGTTTCTCATAAGAAGGAAAAGAGGAATTTTATAAAATGTCACAGACTGTAAATAAAGCACAGAATCAGATAAGAGAACTTATTAAAGCGGCAATTGAAAAGGCACAGCAGGAAGGTCTTCTTCCTGATGGCGAATACAGTGCTTTTTCAGTAGAGGTTCCCGCAGACAGAAATAACGGTGATTATTCAACAAATGCCGCAATGGTAAATGCAAGAGCATTCAGACTTCCCCCGAGAAAAATTGCAGAGGTAATTGCTGATAAGGCTGAGCTTGAAGGCACATATTTCAACAAGATTGAAATTGCAGGCCCCGGCTTCATCAATTTCTTCCTTTCAGATGTTTATTATGCAGACATTATCTTTGAGGTAAGAGAAGCAGGCGACTCCTACGGCAGAAGCAATTACGGCAAGGGTAAGAAGGTTAACGTTGAATTTGTTTCAGCTAACCCCACAGGCCCTATGCATATGGGTAACGCAAGAGGCGGTGCACTCGGTGACTGCTACGCTGCAGTTCTTGATTATGCCGGCTATGAGGTTGCAAGAGAATTCTATGTAAACGACGCAGGCAACCAGATTGAAAAATTCGGACTTTCACTTGATATCCGTTATCAGCAGCTTTGCGGAAGTGATATTGAGCTTCCTGAGGATAGCTATCACGGTGAGGATATCATTGAAAGAGCACAGGAATATAAGGATGAATTCGGTACTGCTCTTATGGAAAAGAGTGAGGAAGAAAGAAGAAAGGCTCTTGTTGAGTATTCACTTCCCAAGAATCTTGCCAATATGAGAAAGGCTATGGATAAGTACCGCATTGATTACGATTTATGGTTCAGTGAGCTTTCACTTCATAACGGCGGAGAGCTTAAGGAAACTATAGACCTTCTTACTGAGGGCGGTTACACATATGAAAAGGACGGAGCACTCTGGTACAAGAACATTGAGGTTCAGACAGAAATGCTCTTAGCTGAAGGCAAAACTCAGGAATATATTGACAAGCTTGAGCTCAAGGATGACGTTCTTATAAGAGCTAACGGAAATCCTACCTACTTTGCTGCTGATATTGCTTATCACAGAAATAAGCTTCAGAAGAGAGATTTTGATATGGCAGTAGACGTATGGGGTGCTGACCATCACGGCCACGTTGCAAGAATGAAGGGTGCTATGAAGGCTTGCGGAATTGATCCCGACAGACTTTCAATTCTCCTTTGCCAGTTTGTTCGTCTTGTACGTGACGGTGAGGTAGTAAGAATGTCCAAGAGAACAGGTAAGGCGATTACTCTTGTTGATCTTCTTAACGAAGTGCCTATCGATGCAGTACGCTTCCTTTTCAATATGAGAGAGCCCGGTTCACTTATGGACTTTGACCTTGACCTTGCAGTTGAGCAGAGCTCACAGAATCCCGTGTACTACTGTCAGTATGCACACGCAAGAATCTGCAGTATTCTCGCTAAGCTCAAGGAAGAAGGCAAAGAGGCAAGAGATTGCACAGCTGAAGAGCTTATGCTTCTTAAAGAGGCTGAAGAGAGAGAGCTTATCAGATATATTTCAACTCTTGAAGATGTAATTATCGGTGCAGCAAAGAACTATGACCCTGCAAAGGTTACTCATTTTGCAGTTGACCTTGCAACTCACTTCCACAAATTCTACAACAACTGCAGAGTAAACGTTGAGGATGAAAGTCTCAGACAGGCAAGAGTTACTCTTTGCATCTGTGTAAGAGACACAATGAAGAGCATTCTCAATATGCTTAAGGTTGAAGCACCTGAAAGAATGTAAGCTTAATAAGGTTTATTTAAGTTTACAGGGGTAAAATAAAACAGAAATCAAAAATACTTTAAATAAAGGAGAATTAACTATGAGCGC
>JAFOXT010000293.1 GCA_017425745.1 Clostridia bacterium
CAAGTAACAGATAAAAAGCGTTGCAGAAAGGGCACAGTACACCCCCGACTGCAACGCTAATTTTTATACCCCCTTGTGCCATAAGGCTTTACGGCTACAAATTAACAATACCACCATCGATACGATTGTATCAAGGGTGGTACTTGATTTGGCGGAGAGCAAGGGATTTTGTCCCGGTGCTGCCGCACCTATCGCCTCGCTTCGCTCGTTGCCACGTCGGCGAAAATGCTTCCCCGAAGCATTTTCTTCCGCCCTCTTGCGGTTCCCGAAAGTTGTTATCGGCTTGGGGCGCCGACAACTTTCGACCGCTGCGCTTCGTTACACTCGCTTTATCGTCCGCGGGACGCGCTCGTGACCTCACCCTCCTTGTTCGAATCCCTTGCTTCTTATTTTATCGAAAAAACAAAAGGCAACACTATTGTGCTACCTTTCATTCTTTGGCGGAGAGCAAGGGATTCGAACCCTCGAAGCCGTTTTAGCGACTTACACGATTTCCAATCGTGCTCCTTCGGCCAGCTCGGACAACTCTCCGTATTCAATTAACTATGCCATTATACACAAAGACAGGAGAAAAATCAAGTCTTTCAGAAAAATATATAAGCTTTTTTGCCTGTGTCAGTTTTGTTTATATTTTTTTATTTGACAATTAAATCCTCAGATAGTATACTGATATGTAACGCGTAACTTTAAAGCAAAAAGAGAGGTTAATTTATGAAGACGTTTAAAAAAATTGCAGTTTTGTGCCTTCTTATCTGCCTTTGTCTTTCTGTGGGAGCCGTTTCAGCTTCTGCTGATTACGACAGATTCAGCACAACAGAGTATATCTTTGATATTGAAATGGATGACTGGGGCAGAGAAGCTACATTCTATGTAAGCTTTGACTTTGAAGAAATGGAAGCGAGAATCAACTCGTATACTACTGACAGCGGTCTTTACGATGTTGTGATTCCTTCTTACTTTGAGTATGCAGGCAATAAATATACCCTTACAGAAATTGCAGGGGGTAACTATAATGAGCTTCAGGAAAGCGTTGAAATTCCTGCAACTGTAACCAAGATTGTTCCTAAATCTATCGGTTATTATCGCGAAGAAGTATACATTGAAGACTATTATTGGGATGAAGACGGAAACTTTGTTGATAATTCCCGATACGGATATGAATATTACAAGCTTGATTACTTCACAATCTACTGTGAAGAGGATACAGCTGCTCATATTTATGCTATAGAAAATGAATTCAACTACGAGATTTCCAAAAGCCTTGAAAATGCAGAAATAGTAATGGCTGATACTGAAATTTATTACACCGGCTGGGAAATCGAACCTGAATTCACCCTTATGTATAACGAAAGCTCCCTTGTTAACGGCAGAGACTTTGAGGTTGAATACGATTCAAATATTGATGCAGGTGAAGCAAGCTTTACAATTTATGGTATCGGCGAATACCGAGGCACCCTTACTCAGAATTTTACAATTCGTCCTCTTCCTGCTTCAAAGCTTACCTTCAGCAAGATTTCCGATCAGTATTATTACGGCTACAGTGTTTATCCCGATGTGTCTGTAAAGCACGGCGACAGATATCTCAGCAGCTGGTATGATTACGATGTAACATACACCGATAACGAATGTCCCGGCACAGGTAAAATCACATTTGAGTTTTACGGCAACTATACAGGCACAAAGGTTATCAAGTTCAAAATTCTGGTTGAGCCTATGCAGAATGTTACCGCAACAGCTTATGCAGACAGCGTAGACCTTTATTGGAGCTACATCAACTGTGACGAGTACAGAGTTTACATTTATAACTCAAAAACAAAGAAGTACGACGGTCTCAAAAAGACCAAGAGCAACTACTACACCCACAAGAGCAGAAAGCAGCTTACTACATATAAATATGCGGTCAAGGGTGTTATCTATGACGACAGCGGAAAGGCACACACCTCAAAGACTGTTTACCTTACCGTTACAACAAAGCCCACCACACCTACCCTTAAGCTTACAACCAAGAACAAGGCGGTTACCGTTAAATGGAGCAGAAACTCAAAGGTTGACGGCTACCAGATTTACCGTATGACCAACTGGGAATACAATATGGAAAAGGTAAAGACCATCAAGGGTTATGAAACGGGCTCATGGACAAACAAGAATCTCAGTAACGACAAGGATTACTACTTTGCAGTGCGCTCATACAAAAAGGTAGACGGCAAAACAATTTACAGTGATTTCAGTGAGCACAAGTACAGCGGTTCATCATCTTCAAGACTGAACGGCGCAACCCTCAAGCCGAAGAAGAGCTTCAAGGTGTATAATGTTCAGGGTAAGGAAACCAAGCTTGCGTGGACAACAACACTCAGCGACAACGATATCAAGATTCTCAAGAAGTTTGCGAAGAAGCATTTTACTGACGATATGTCACGAGAGGACGTATTAAAAATAACTCTTGAGTGGATTAATCGCAACGTGACCTACGCAACAGGCAACCTTTGGAACGATATTCAGGGTATGAGCTATGTTGAGGCGATTTTCTCAGCGAAGAAAGGACAGTGTGTTCAGTATAACGGCGCTATGGCGGCTATGATGACTTACCTCGGCTACGATGTTCAGCTTGTTCAGGGCTACCGTTACAGCAGTTATTCAGGCTCGACCTGGCAGCACTTCTGGGTTGAAGCAAAAATTGCAGGCAACACCTATGTCTTTGAAACCGGTAACTACGGCAGAGACGGCACATGGTCATACTTCTGCAAGAAGTACAGCGAAACTATGGGCTATATGAGAAACGGCAAGAGGGTTTCATAAAAGCAGAATAAAAACTTACCTCCCACAAGGGCTTTTCCTGTGGGAGGTTTTTGTGTTATTCAGTGTGACAGATAAATCATTCAGTCAATTCCTTATACATCCTCATAAGCTCTGCCACACACTCTGACTCGGTGTTGAGCTTGCCCCAAAAGCCATACGCCTGCATAACTGCTTTATCGTTTGCCTGATGTGACTTGCGGAGCTCAACAGGCATAGTAAGTTCGTCATAAAGGTCAGCAAGAGAGCAATCAGGATAAAGAGCTCTTGCATCGAGTATTGCCTGTGCGGTCTGTTCTATTTTGGTTTTCTGCTCATCTGTCGGTGTCGGCCAAGGAAAGTTGTTGTAGACAATATCTTTTGAATAGCGATAGTCGCTTTTAATTCTTCCACACACCGCACGAACCCAAGCCATATGTACATTTGAAGTTAACACTCCAAAATGATAACTAGATGCGTTTGATACTAACAAGGTTGCATTACTGCTTATTACATTTGGAGCAACATATCCCATTGGTATATATTTTCTGTTTTCAGATGAGTGACACGGAATTAATATATAGTTGTTTGAGGGCATATTTTCAACATGAAACCGAGTTGGTCTTTCAGCTAATTTAATTGTACCAGCACTTGTACTTGAGAGTCTAAAATTTTGTACCGCTTGTACTCGTTTTAAACATTCTGGCATTTTTCTCAATTCATTTGGAGGGCAATCCCCTAACCACAAACAATATTTTGAAATACGATTAATAAACTCTCTTGCACCTAACCAAGGTCTAAAGTATTTCTCAGATAGAGGTTCTTTTTTAACAAACTCCATCATTTCTTCTTCAGTAAACAAATAATTACCATCATCAATTGGCTTATTACCAATACCTATTTTGGGAGTTTCGCAAACAGAATTTGCTCTGCTTTCAATAAATACATTAGGTGCTTCAATCAAATATGCATTAATATTTTTTACGATTTGGAATCTATCAGATTCGTATATAATTTTAGGCTTACTAAGGTTTTCTACACTAAAGCCTATAATAACACAATGGACATGAGCTTTGATATTTGCCTCACTATCCCAACGGAAAGTACGATGAGCAAAATCAATATGCACACCCATTTCAAAAAGAGGTTTCCAAAGATTAGAAACACTTTCACCCTGAGACACAGAATTTGTAGAAACTAATGCCGTTCTTATATCCGTATCTTGAATATAATCACAAGCCTTTTTGTACCAACAAGCAACATAGTCAAGATTACCTGCGTTTTTCCATTTCGAGCCAAATACGGAAAGCAAATCGTCTTTCTGTTCCTTACTCATAAGTCGAGCACCCACAAACGGCGGATTACCCATAATATAATTGAGCTTATCTTTTGGTACAACAGTTTCCCAATCAATGCGAAGAGCGTTACCCTCAACGATATTTGCATAAGACTTAAGAGGCAGGAAATCAAGATTCATATGAATGATATTTTCAGTTTCCTTCATCATCTGACTTTCCGCAATCCAAAGAGCAGTCTTAGCAACAGTAACGGCAAAATCGTTAATCTCAATGCCATAAAACTGACCGATAGAAACCTCAATAACATTACCGAAGTCAAGTGAAATCTGTCCGTCAAAGGTTGCTTCAAGAGCTTCATTTTCAAGGCGACGAAGTGAGATATATGTTTCAGTCAGGAAGTTACCGCTACCGCAGGCAGGGTCAAAGAAAGTGAGTGAGCCTAACTTTTTTCTGAACTGTGTAAGCTTGGTTTCTCTTGTCTTGGCTATCTTGATTTCTTTGATTTCAGCTAATTCCTCACGAAGCTCATCAAGGAAAAGAGGGTCAATAACCTTGTGAATGTTTTCAATAGAGGTATAGTGCATACCGCCACTGCGACGAGTTTCAGGGTTGAGGGTACTCTCAAATACTGCACCAAAAATAGTGGGACTGATAGCAGACCAGTCAAAATCTTCGCTTGCCTTGCGTAAAAGCAAGTCACGGATAGTATCATTCATCTGCGGAATTTCAATGTTTTCATCAGCAAAAAGACCGCCGTTTACATAGGGAAATGAAGCGAGCATTTCTTCCTCATATGGGTCACGGTCCTCCGGCTTGGTATCAAGAATTTTGAACAGCTCAATAAGAGCCTTTCTCATATCCTTTGCAGAAAAAGACTTTATATAATTATGAAATTTATTGTGACCGCCAAAGATACCTGCATCCTCTGCATAAAGACAAAAAACAAGGCGTACACAAAGCATATTAAGGCTCTGTAATGAGCGAGGATTAGTCTTGTCTATGTACTGCTTTAATATCTCATCATAGAGTATTCCAACAAGATTACCTGCCTGAATGGAAACTTCCATTTCACGCTTGATATTTTCATCGCCTGTGTCTGTAAGAAATTGCAGACGGTAATATTCTTTTTCTAAATCTTTGAGGAGAATCTGTTCAGGCTCACCGTTAGGCTTTTCCATATCGTAAACAAGGAACTCTTCAAAGTTGCAAGTAACAATCCAACGGGGTCTCTGTGAATAAGGCAGAACAGCAGAATATCTCTGAGCCTGCTGAAAAGGTGTGAGGAGTGAACCGTCAGACTGCTTGATAGCCTTTCTTAAATCCTTGCCTCTTCCTTTCTGTTCGATAAGTACATGAGTAGCGGCAATATGACCGTCAATAAAGCTTGTATGGTCAAGCTTAACCTCTTCTTCAAAAGTAATAAACTTTTCAGGCTGTTCAACACCGTAAACATCACGAAGAAGTGAGAGCCAGAATGGTTGGCTTTCACCTTTCTCGTAACCTTTATCTTTCCAATATGCCGCAAACTCTTTGGCGGCTAAACGCATTTCGTTGTCTTTCATACTAACCTCTGTAATTTATTGATAACCTAATCTTACTCCTTTAAAAGCAAAAAATCAAGAGCAAAAAAACAAGGCAGAGAAAACTCTCTGCCTTTATAATCTTATTTTGTTGTAGTTTCAGCCGCACCCTTGATTGTG